>JACCTF010000192.1 GCA_013812565.1 Pyrinomonadaceae bacterium
GTACAGCACTCTGGCACGCAGAAGGTCGAACTTCGCACGCTTGTACAACTGCCTCTTAGTTGAGCGCACAGATGAAAGTGGACGCAACGCTTGGAAAGTTTACCAACCCAACGCTCGGAAACTTTACCACCCTCGGCGGGTTGATGTTTCTGATGATCTTCCAAAATCATCCCTGATCTCCACTAATCTTAACTTAATCAACCAGTCTTGACATCCGATCAACTGCTCATCTGTATCCGCTCTCGCTAACATCCTCACGGCTTTTTTCGTCCTTGTTTGTTCGTTCGGTATGACGCTCCTTTCGTCGTCAAAATGTGCGAGTGATGTCCCAGCCGATCCAGCAACGCTGTCGTTAGTTTCTCACTGCCGAAGACCTTGACCCATTCGCTAAAAGCAAGATTGGTCGTCACCGCTGTTGAGTACTGACCATGCCTTTCGGCAAGTAAGTTAAAGAGCAACTCGCCACCAGCGGTGTCAAAGGGAACGAATCCCAACTCGTCTATTATTAAGAGGTCAACGCGCAGCGTCCGCTGATGCAAGCGGGAGAGTGTCCGTTCATCTCTCGCTTCGAGCAGCGTCCTGACTAGATTAGCCGCTCTGGTAAACATCACTCGATAGCGTCGTCTCGTCGCCTCGACTCCTAACGCGATGCACAGATGCGTCTTCCCTGTGCCGACCGGCCCAGCTAACACAATGTCTTCTGCTTTCTTGAGATATTCGCAACTGGCTAACTCTAAAATCTTTGGTCGCGAGATGCCCTGCAAAGCATTCCAATCAATCTGGTCCAGAGTTTTGATGTCTGGAAAATGAGCTTGCCTTAATCGCAAGGCGGCGGTATGTTCCTGCCGTGACTGGACTTCTCTTTCCAGTAACTCCTTGAGGTACTCTTCATAGGGCCACCCACCATCGCAGGCTTGTCTGGCCACAGCCTTGTACTCGCGATTGATACCGGGCATCTTCAAGACCTTCAGATATTCTCCGATGACTGCCTCTTGTGGTGTCGAAGTCATCGCACACCTCCCGCAAGCAGCCAATCGTAATCACTGGCGCGGCTCGCCTCGACCTCATAGCCGCGTAAGGCTTCCGGTACTGGCCCGATGTTGATCGAAGCTGGCGCATGCAACTTCTCCGCGAGCGCCAACAGATCAAGGCGCCCCTCTGCGAGCGCACAACGTAGTGCCGCGCTGACCGCCGCTTCACCATGATCAACGATTGCACCTAGAATGCGCGAGAGCACTCGTGCCGCTTCGCGCTCGCCGTGTGTTTCAACGAGCAACTGCCATAATTGCCCAAAAGGTTCACCTAATTCGGCGATCAACTCCGGCGCGACTTGCCGCACGGCTTGTGGCTTATGCGCCAATTCCGGCAAATAGTTGCGGTATTGGATCACCTTGATCCCGCTTCGCTCTTTGGGATAGACGACTTCTTCTCCACGACACGTGAGCTGAATCTGTTCGACTCCGACATGAGCGGTGGCATCGAGTCTCGCCCACGTCGAAGGCACCGCATAGATGGCTCCGTCAATCTGCACCGTCGCGCGAGAAGAGACCGCGACCAACATCGTGCGGCGTACGTCGAAGGGCATGGCGGGTAGTGGTCGTAAGGAACCGCGTTCCTCAGCGAAACGGACGAGGACACTTTCTCCATCCTTGTTCTTCTTCGTGGCGTATTGGCGTTGGAGATCAGCCAAGAGCTGATCGGAAATTGCACGTAAGCTTTCACCACGCGGGATGGGAACCAAATGCTGGAGACGGATCGCTTTGCCGCGGCTCTCCACTCCGCCCTTGTCATGGCCCTCGCCAGGACGAGTAAAACAAGGCTCGAATAAATAGTGACTGCAAAGTGCGGTGAATCGTTGGGTGAGTTCACGCTCCGGACCAATGATGCGCTGGACGGCCGCGCTCAAATTATCGTAAGCCAGACGCCGCGGAATGCCACCGAAGAAGTTGAAGGCGCGAACATGAGCGTCGAGGAACGAGAGTTGGTCACAGCGGTCGTATAACCAGACGAAATCATACGAGGAGTACATCAAGTGCATGAGAAACTTCCAGGCCTTGCGGAGTTGTCCCGCTTCTTCAATCGTCACATCGAAGAAATCGACCTGTGCCACTTCACCTCTCCTATATATAAGAGGGATGAAAACCTCTTGTGAGCGGCGTCTCGATTCGTGCAGATATTCTCTGACCGTAGTAATGCCGACCTCGTAACCTTCTTCACGCAGTTGCCGGTGGAGGCGCGTGCCAGTGATCCGTTGTTTAGGAGTGGTACGTGTGCGCCACTCGTCGAGCAGGTGGTCAATGCGTGGAGCTACTAGATCCTTGACCGGTGTCGGTCGCGGATCGCTTTCAACACGTTTCGGTTCGGAGACAGCTAAATATTTTTTGACGGTCGGGCGGCTGAGGCCCAACTCACGAGCGACTTGGTGAATGCTTTTACCTTCGACGTTGACTTTGTGTCTGATGAGAAAAACCTTGTCCATGCTCAGCATCCTTTCTGTCCTCCAGTAGCAGAGAATCAAGCTTCTCTGAAGTTACTGGAGAGTGAGCTGAGGATGGTAAGTTTTCTAAACGGTGAGTGGTAAACTTTCCGAGCGTTGCGTCCACCAAGCTATTGAGGAGAACAGA
>JACCTF010000213.1 GCA_013812565.1 Pyrinomonadaceae bacterium
GCCGGACAATTGATTTCCTGCTCAGCGAAAAGCGAGATACGGCAGCTGCCAAACGCTTCTTCATCAAGGCTATCCAGAACAATGAGGCACCAGCGAAGATCACGCTCGACGGGTATGAGGCATCGCACAGGGCGGTGGCTGAACTGAAGGCCGTAGGCATGTTACCTTTGGGTGTCGAAGTGCGCACCAGCAAGTACTTGAACAAGCATGATCGAGCAAGACTATCAGCGAGTGAAACAGAAATATTACCCGATGCTTGGCTTTAAGCAGACTTGAACACGGCGATTCGGGTCAGGAATCACCGGGCTGCTATTAACCGCACGGGCTGAGTGAAAGCGCCGTTGGCGGCGGTGTCCCAAACTGCGAACCGCGCCCAGCGTGCGCCCGAAAGCTTTTCTCGCATCTGAAAGCGGCTGCGTCCGAACTGATTGGTTTCCGGGACGAAAACGATTTTGCGGTAGGTCTTAGCGCCGTCGCCCCACACCAGTTCGTAGAAGTTGAGCGGGAACGTCCATTCGATGTCCGCCTCGACCATCACTTCATTCCCCGCCCGCATCGTCGTCGTGCCGCCGCTCGGCACGCCGTTGATCTTGAAGTCGTGAATTAGCACCTCGCCGGTGGTCACGAAGAAGTCGCCGCTCTTGAGTGCCGTGACGACTTCTGACCAATCTGGAAACTGCGGCGTGCGGTCGAGCTTCAGGTAGTTGATGTTCATGTGTCCGTAAAGCTCGTGCGTGTGATCTATCTTGAAGACATCAACTTCTCCGACGAGAAACTTATGCAGTCCCCAGTTGTTCATGTCATCAAGCAGATTCAGAGCACGCTCGCCCAGTCGTGGCGACGAATAGTCGCTCGGCAGAGCTTTGAAGCCTGCCCCGAGATAAGTCTGATCGCGGAAGTAAGTGGTGTCTTTGACTTTGTCGGGGTAGCCGGTCGAGCCTTTGGTGCGCGGGTGCGCCTGCCAGGCGAGACCGCCTTCCTGCCGGATCAGCTTTAACATGTCATCTGTATCGCCGGTACGGTAAACATTGCGGGCGGCCCCTTCAATCTGTTCTTCAAAAGGCTCGTTCTGTTTGCGCTTCATGAACCAGTAGACGGGGCGCGGCAGCAGCAAATTCCAGTGCCCCTCGAAGTGCGCGTTGGCTTCTTCGCCGGGCAGCAGGAGAAAATCTTTGTCGGACAACCGATTTGTTTCGTCGTAGTAGTTCCTTAACTCGTCGAGCCTAACCTGATTCGTATCGGTGGGGTGTCCGTCGGTGTGGAAGTCCCACAGGTGAGCTATGTTGATCCCCATATTCTTGAACACGTCCACAAACTCCGGTCGGTGCGGTTTCATCCCGCGCCTGCGCGCCTCCATCGTGAGCGAGAGATGATAGTGTGAGGTGAAGGTCTTGCGCCCCGACACGGGAGCGAAGCGGTCGTCGTGCGTGAAGGCGGAGACGCGGGCGAAAGTTTGTCGCGCGTCCGAGGTGCCGACGTACCAGAAGAGGGTCATGCGTTGCGGACGGCCGGGCGGGGCGTTGACCAACGGGACCCACCGCTCCTGCTCGGCGTGCGCAGTCTGACGAACGCCGAACGAGAAGAAGTCGCCCGCCCCCGGCTCCGGGTTGATGCGGTGGAGCCGATACCAAACATTCGCGTAATTAATGGTTTGGTCGCGCGGGAAGAAATACTGGTGTGGCGGCGGAAAGAGCGCGAGCGAACCCGCGTCTCCTTCGGCGATGATGGCGCGTCGGTGAACTTGTAACGGCACGTAGTCCAGGTCCAGGTCGCTCGTGAGGGCGTGTTGTCGGAACTTGTCGTCTTTGTCCAGCCAGTACAAGCGGTCGAGTTGGCTTGTCGAGCAACCGGTTAACCACGCGTCGTAGTAGTAGGCCACGTCAGGTTCTTGCGTGCTGACGACCGCCTCCTGCTTGACGAGATTACCGTCGGCATAGAAGGTGAACGTCAAATCGCCGTGGAAGTAACCCATCCATAAACCCGGGATGATCACTTGCAATCGCCGGCCTTCACTTATGACGCGGGAGCCTTCGATAATCAACCGGCTGAAATGTTCGTTGACTTCATGCGGACGGCTCGAAGGTCGGTCGAAAAAGTTATCCCACCCCCCGCGCCGCTTGCCCATGTAGACCCAGTACGCCGGGGCCGCATCCTTGAGGATGATCTTGCGGCCCGCCGAAGACGGAGAAGCGGCGTGCGAAAGCTCGGCGATCAACTTTTCCGCATCCGCCAAGTTAAAAGACAGACGCAGCGCGGCTTTGTTTTCGCCCGACCAATTCACGGTGAGGAGATTCCCGTTGTGGGTCACGCGGAAATCCGACGACTCGCGGTAAGCGGAAAGATCAATCGGTACAACCTCCTGCGATCGAACAGGAACGAACATGACGAGGAGAAACAGCGCGGGCGGGAAGATTCGATTCATCGGTTCTCAGTTCTTATCGGTACACGAGGTGTTCGGGGATATACGGTTAACACGGCGAAGAAGCATCCTACCTTCTGTCTACCCGGCAGTAATCCCTCAGTTACGCGCGGAAGAATGACGGAACAAAGTTTCCGCGTGGAGAGTATTGAGCAGTTGGGAAGTTTCTGCTCATGTATCAACTGCCGAAAAGCCAAGACCTCGGCGTCAACCCGTGCTCCGCTTGTTTGGACAAGCAGCGCGAGATTGACCGCCTGCGTGAAGAAGTCGCCCGCCTCCGCTCACAGCTTTGTCAACGTAAGCGAGACGCTGCCGCTGCGCCCTTCGCTTCATCAACACCTTCATCGAAGATCCCCATCGAGCCTAACGCTACACCGCACCAAATAGGGAAGCGCGGCGGCGCGCAGCTCGGTCATACCGGTCATGGGCGGCACGCCGTCCTTGCTGCCGATGCCGAACGAGTGGTCGCGGTCGGTGACACTTGCCCGCGGTGCGGCGGCGGGCTAGTGGCAAAGGGTTGGCAGACGCGCTCCGTGCTGGAGATGCAGCCGGTGATCGTCGAGCCTGTGCAGTACCGGTTGCAGAAGAAGTATTGCGCCACCTGCCAATGTGGGGTCTGTGCCAGTGCGCCCGGCGTGTTGCCCAAGAGTCTGTTCGGCAATCAACTCACTGCGCATGTGCTCACGAGCCACTACCTGCACGGCGAGCCGTTGGGCAGGATCAGTGAACGTTTAGGCTTAGGCCTCGGCGCGCTCATCGAGATGGCACACCGCGTTGCTCAGCCGTTTCTCTCGGTCATCAAAGAGTTGAGCGTAGAGTATTGCCAAACACTGGTGCGCCATGCCGATGAAACGGGCTGGCGCACCGACGGTCAAAGCGGCTATGCGTGGCTCTTTTGCACGGAAAAGACGAACATCTTTCTGTTTCGCCGCACGCGCTCGGCGGCTGTCGCAAAGGAAGTCTTAGGCACGGACCCGCTCCCCGGCGTCCTCGTCGTTGATCGTTACGGCGGTTACAACCGTGCCCCCGTCGCGCTACAGTATTGCTACGCCCATCTGCTGCGTGACGTGGAAGACTTAGGCAAAGAGTTCGCTTCGGAGGTGGAGGTGCAAGCCTTCGCCGCGACCTTGATCCCGCTTCTTTCACAAGCCATGCACTTGCGTCGCCAGCCGATTAGCGACGCCGCGTACTACGAGCAAGCACGCCAGATCAAACAGCAGATCATCCTCGTTACCGAAGCCGAGGCGGAACATCCCGGCATCCGTAACATCCAAGACCTGTTTCATGACAAGGCAGGGCGGCTCTACCATTGGGTTGAGTCGCGCGAAGTGCCTGCCGAGAATAACCGCGCCGAGCGCGAACTGCGCCCGACGGTGATCGCACGTAAAGTCAGCTTCGGGTCGCAATCCGAAGCGGGGGCTAAGACGAGAGAAACATGGATGACAGTGCTCGCCACATTGCGCAAACGAGTGCAGCATCCACAGCAGCGCTTGAAAGAAGTTCTGGACGCTTTAGCGCGCGACCCTAGAGCCGACGTGCATCAACTCTTGTGGGCTGCCGACACGAGTTGAAGCTATCATCTTTGGCCGGTTCGATCTCTACAAGTATCAGGCGCCGATGTCGCTCATAAGTTCAACGCGAAGCGGGACACTCGTCCGTCGGCTACAATCCTCCGCGCGTAACTGAGGGATTACACCTAGACCTTTCAGCATTTGCGGTCTTCTTCACGGTCAATTTTGTTTTCCAAGATCGTTGCGCAGCATAAACTGCTCCATGAACTTGGTGGAGTACATGCC
>JACCTF010000138.1 GCA_013812565.1 Pyrinomonadaceae bacterium
GTTGTGCGCGTGCTGCACAGCCCCGAAGAAGAACAACTTGTTCCGCATGACTGGTCCGCCGAGCGTCGCGCCATACCGCGCGTCTCTGTAGCGTGGCAACTCCCTGAGGGTAGGCGTCGGCGCACGTAGCTGCCTTTCTTCGGCAGTGGAGGCGGCATTTAAGTGCTGGTTCTGCACGTAGAGGAAGCCGGAGCCGTGGAAGTCGTTCGTGCCGGAGCGCGTGATGGTGTTGAACTGCCCACCACCGGCGGTGCCGAACTCGGCGTTAAAGTTGTTGGTAAGCAACGTGAACTCTTGAATGGCATCTTGAATCAGCGGGATCTGCTCGCCGGTGATCGAGGGATCGTTATTGTCAATGCCATCAACGTTGAAGTTGTTGTAGCGCGACCGCACACCGCCGACTGTACCTCCCTCACCCGCTGTGCCGGCAGCTTGTTGCACGACGTTCGGAGACAGAAGTGCTAGTTGCTTTTGATCTCCGAAGATCGGCAGATCCTGCACCTGCCTGGTACCGAAGCTGCGGCCAAGTTGCGAGCTTTCAATTTGCACCAGGGCTTCGTTGGCTGCCGTGACCTCGACCTGACCGACCACACCGCCGACTTGTATCGTGACGTTGGCGCTCGATTCCTGATTGAGCGCGACCTTCAGTTCCTGCGTGGCTGGTGCAAAGCCGGCGCACTCGATCGTCAGGATGTAATCACCGACAGGCACGTTCGGGTAGGTATAAGAACCGGCATCTGTGGTCTGCGTCACGAGCGTCTGCCCGGTCGCTGTATTGCGCAAGGTAATGGTAGCGTTAGGCATGGCCGCGCCGTTGATGTCGAGCACACTACCCGTGACGGAACCACCTGTAGCTTGCGCCCTTGTGCTAGCTGCAAACGTGGTCGAGATTAATAAAACACAGAGAACCCAGGGAGTTTTTCTATATATCAAAGTTGTCCTTCATGAGTAACAAGATGCCTACTTGTTTAGACTTAGAACCATCTGCTCTGCTCTAAGAGCATATCTCGAGCACAAGCCGGTTCGGTTACAACTAGAGCGGTTTTCATATCAGTGTACGGGATACCCACAATGAGCAAACCAGCCATGAATGTCAGCCTCGGTGATTGTTGCGAGCGCTTGCTTGATGGCTTCGAGCAAAGCTTCGACCGTCCGCGCCTTGGCTTGTCGCAGAAAAGTCTTGATCTTCGACCAGCATCGCTCAATCGGGTTGAAGTCCGGCGAATAGGGAGCCAAGCGAATGACTTGTGCTCCACGCGTCGTGATCAATTCTTCAATCCCTGCGACCTTGTGTGCCGGGAGATTGTCCCACAGCACGATGTCACCGGGTTGCAGTGTGGGTGCCAGAACCTCGCGCACCCACAGGCGAAAGATGTCGCCCGTGACGGCTCCCTCCATGACCCACGCAGCACTGACGCCTTCCACTCCCAAGGCGGCCATCAGGGTGTGGTTGTGGCCGCGGTTGTCAGGCACCGCATCAACGACGCGCGCGCCTGGGGTAGCACGGCCGTAGAGGCGCGTCATTGCCAGATTTGTGCCCGACTCATCGACGAATCTCAGCCGCGTGAGGTCGAGTCCCTGCACCGTTTCACGGAATTCGGCGCGCAACTGCTGGACGCGCTCAGTGTCGCGCTCAGTCGCGTGGATCGACTTTTTTTTAACGGTAGCTGGAGCCGCTGCAACTCGCGACAGATGGTCGCTGGACTGACGCGCGGTCCGTTGGCTGCCACTACCCGATCACGCAACTCCGAGAGCGTCGCATCGGGTTGTTGGTCGACCTCGCGGCGCAGGAGCTCGGAGTGGTCTGTGAGTCGACGCCGCTGGCCGCCAGCGTTGGGTTGAGCGGCGCAAGTGCCGCTCTGGCGCCAGCGATGCCAGAGTTTCTCGACGAATGAGAGGCTGACACTAAAGCGATGAGCAACCTCGCTTTGCGTTTCCTCGCTAGTCTCAATGGCGTCGATGATTCGTTCACGAAGGTCTAGGGAGTATGGTTTCATCCCTTTTACTTTGCCGGAAATGTACCGTACATGCAATTGCAAACCGCTCTAGGTTTAACTGAACACATGGCGAGCAGTCAAATCTGACAATGGATGAACCTTAGTTCTGGGGTGTCATTCAACCCTCTCAATTTGGGTGTGAGAACCTCAGTATTTACGGGTGTTGTTAGTGGCAGAAAGATGGCGTAAGAAATCTATAGTTTTTTGGCGAGTGGTAATACTGCACCTGCGCTAATCATTGTAGGTGACGAGCGACACTCTACGCCAACAGCAGCACACGGCTTTGTTGCATGAAAAGTGATGAAGCGCAAACTTCCCCAATCACTACCGCCTCAGCTGCCTCAGGCGGCATAGCTATCCGGCATTCCTAGCTCCGTCATCCGGTTCAACGCCGCACACCGCACTATCATCTCGCACGCTTGTGCCTCAAAGCTTCGTGCCGAGAGCCTGCTCCCGAAGATCGTCTTCAACCGGTATATCGTTGTCTCAGCTAAGCTCTGCTGGTAGTAACCACTTTCTCGCTTCCACTGCGCTCGTCCTACTTCGCTGATCCGGCGGACGTTTTCGTTCCTCGCTGACTGCTCATCTGTGGTGTCATCCTGGTGCCATAGCCTCGCTCCTCGTCGCGGTGGGATCACAGCTCGCGCCTGCTTCTCGTTGATTGCCTCATAGCACTTCCGCTTGTCATATGCTCCATCTGCACTGACTTGTGCAACATCTTCCGCTACTTGCTTGAGCACGTCAGCCAGCACCTCATCATCACTGACGTTGTTGGTCGTCGCTACTGCCGCCACGATCTCTCCGCTCGCTTCATCCACTCCGAGATGGAGTTTGCGCCATGTGCGCCGCTTCGTGACTCCGTGCTGACGCACCTTCCACTCACCTTCTCCATACACCTTCAGCCCAGTTGAGTCCACCACGAGGTGGATGGCTCGGCACTTCGCCTGTCGTGGCAGCACGACCTCCAGCAGTTTGCGCCTGCGACATAGGGTAGTGTAGTTAGGCACTGTCAGGTCAATCTCAGCCAATCGGAAGAGTGAGTGCAGCAAGCCTTGTGTGGAGCGCAGTCGCAGGCTATAAACAGCCATCAATGTCAACATACAGAGGATGGCGGCATCCGTATAGATCTGCGATGCTCCGCGTTTACCGGTCTGCTCGTGATTGATCCATGCTTTGACGGTTTCATCCGCGAACCAGATGGTGAGGCTGCCGCGGTTGACGAGGGCTTTGTTATAGTCGCTCCAGTTACGGAGGTGGTAAGTGCGTTTACAGCGCTTGTTTTTCACTCGTTGAGGTTAGCAGCCTTATAGCCTCTCTGACTATTCATGCAACAACGCCATTGTTAATTGTGAGACAACGATGTCTCGCTTTATGATGATCTGCTCAGGCAGGCTCACCGCACGAGGGTTTGAGGTACAAGTATGTGAGATGCTGGAGCGGTGTGCGGCGTTGAACCGGATGACGCAGCTGGGGGATGCCGGATAGTTATGCCGCCCCAACGAAAGCAAATCGCCTATACACCGAAGAAAAATTGTTTAGTGTCTTGGGTGAGCCATGACATTAGCCCGGATGGTGGCAGTTCTTTCTCTAAGCGTAAAAGGTATGCCGCAGGTGACTGCATCGCCTCTCGTTCTTCTTTCTTCCGCTCAAGGATTACTGGAGTCAATCCTAAGTTCCCAGAAAATAAGAAGCCGCGTTATCTCATGCGAGATCGAGATAAGATCTACGGGGAGGATTTTCGTGTGCGGGTCAAGGGACTGGGTATTGAGGAAGTGATCACAGCTTTTCAAAGTCCCTGGCAGAACGCGTTTGTGGAACGGTTGATTGGCTCGATAAGGTGCGAGTGCATGGATCATATCATCGTACTGGGAGAGAAGCACTTCCGCCGCATCTTGCGATCCTACTTTGAGAACTACCATGGCACGCGGACACACTTATCGCTAGGGAAGGATGCACCGGATGAGAGAACTATTCAGCCGCCGGAGATGGGCGCGGTGGTGGAGATCGCGGAAGTAGGTTGACTACATCATCGGTACGAGCGAAGAGCAGCCTGAGGAATGCAATGGGAATACAGGCTAAATCGGATTTTGGCGAAGGACAGCGGCGGGAAACCGCAGCATCTGTGAGACTGTTGTAGTAATCAATCTACATGACTCATCCGGATCAGTTCTTGAAACCTGACCGCGTCTTCTCTCATCCGCACATTATTGAACATCGTATGTCATGCTTTCCGTGACCATTCTTCGAGCGTCGGTTCGTTGAAGAACTCTCTGAACCGTTCTAGGTGGCTTTCCTCGTCGTCGAAGAGCCGCAGGTATATCTTCTTCGCTGCTCCCTTGTTGGCAGGGTCTGCTTCCAGTTCAGCTCGCTTTAAGGCTTCGTCTTTGATGAATGCGTTGAAAGCATTCGGCTGTGCCTTCTCAGTGTGTGTCAACCTCTCCTTCATGTATCTGAAGTAAGTGCGCTTCCGCTCTTCCTCATTCTTCTTGCGTGACGCGGCTTCTGTTTCTTCGGCTTTCTTCTTCTTTGATCGTTCCTGGCTTTCCTGCTGCTCAAGCTGACGCTTCTTTATTTCTAGGTAGTCGTCCGGCGCTGTCCATTGACCGAGGATCGCGTCGCGCAGCATACCGCCTTTGTTCTTCTTCACTGTCCGGTAAGGAAGATAATCAAGCTGGCGGCTCACTTCTTCGGGCGTTGTCCTCACGAGCTTCATTGCTGTGTCATGATGCAGACCGTGCCCTAAAAGTTTTTCGACAAGTGCGTTCTCTTCGTCAGTCAACTTCTCTGCGACTGCGGCTGATCCTCGTGTCTGAGATTCCGTGGATGACACGAGCGAGAGTTGGTCGGGTCGGGTCTTACTTCCCTTGCCCGTTGCGGTTGCTCTCTGCGCTAGCCGCTTACGACCGTCCGCGAAGAACTTGCGACCGTGATTGAGAACGACCTTGAAGCTCTCACCGTCTGACGCCCTCTCAATCTGCCATGAAGCGATGTAGCCGTGTGCCACCAGTTCGTCGAGCGCGGGCGACAACTTCTCCTTAATCTTCGAGAGGTGCTCGTACTGTCTGACGTTGAGGTACTGGCAAAACTCATCGTAACGCTTTTCGAACGCCCCCTCTTCCTGACTCGTGTAGAGCCACACCTGCAAGATCGGGACGAGTGCTTTGGAGATGTAGTTTTTGAGTTGCTTGTAAGTCTCAAAGTCAATCGGCAGCACGTAGTTGTTGTTGATGTTCTCTAGCTGCCATTCGGAGAGCCACACGTAGTTCTTATCAGCCACCGTCCCGTCCGGTAGTTCCTGACCGATAGATACCGCGCGCTCGAAGACGTGAAAGCGATCCGTCGCCCAACTCTTACGACCGGCGAAATAGACCGCGCTCTTGGAGATCACGGTTGTCGATGTCATGCGGTCGAGCCACGACTCGATGTCGTCGTAGTTCTTACCCGCGTCCACCCTTCTGTCCAACGATCTGAGCAACTCGGCTGAAGTGAAGCTGATGGGATTTCTGATCGCTTCGCCATCCTGTCGTCGGTCGGTGATGATCTTCTGGAAAGCGAGATATTTGTCTTGATCCGCAGTCGTCGGAAGCGAAGACAAGACCGATGGCGCGATGGTCACACTAACCCTTTCGCGCTTCCCTTCGTGGGTTCTCGTGAAGCTTACTTCCTTAGCCTGAGGCGTTCTTATCTTGTGCGTTGAGGGCGTGAAGAACCCTAGTGAGGTCAGGTTCTTTTCGACCTTGATGAAGTCAGAAGTCGTGAAGCCGCTCGTCTCTTGTGTGGCTTCAATCTTTGCTTCTGATTTGGAAGTTTTTTTCTTCAAAGCAACAACATCCCCTTTGTTGTTGAATATAGAGAACTGTTGAAAAACATGGAGCAGTCAAAAAATCCCCTGAAATACACTGCATTAGGCAACTTACACTGATCCTATTTCCCCCGAGGTACAACATTTCTTCCCCCGGAGTACAGTACTCTTTCCCCCGAGGTACAATATTTCTTCCCCCGAAGTACAATCTTTTCCCCCGAAGTACAATTGCTTTTTCCCCCGAGGTACAATGGCGCTGCAGACGGTTTGCGATGACTTCGTAAGGAGCTTGTTGAAGCTGCTAAGCCTTCCTTTGCCTGCTCTCCGCATTGCCTCTAAAGCAACTTTGATACGAATACCGCAACCATCCAAACCTTGTTCGCTCCCAACTGCAGAACACTTTATGCGAGCAAAGAAATTGGCGCGGTGGCGACCGTCCAAAACAGACATTCCGGATTGATGAG
>JACCTF010000256.1 GCA_013812565.1 Pyrinomonadaceae bacterium
AGGGTGTAATTAAAAGTGGGACTCAAGGATAATGACTTTCACTAAGAAGCGAAAGTGGAGGTCAATGATGTCAAATTCTAGCGGCAGTTTAGATGAGCGAACCAAAAGGTTCATCGCAAAGCTACACGAACACCCTGAATTACAAGAACGATTTGAAGGGGTGATGGCGGTGGTCGAGAACGCGGACGGAGATACCTTAACGGCCGATGACGCCGAGCAGCGTGTGGTCGAAGAGTTACAGATGCTTGGACGCGAGGCGTTGCAGTGTTGGGCTAAACGGAAAGCGATCGGCTTAGAGCACGAATATGACGAGCGTCGAGATTACCAACGCAAGGAAAAAAAAGACTCTACTGGCAAACCAGATATGGTCCAATAGTGGTGCAGGAGCAAGTCTATCGTCATGGGCGCGGTGGGGAGCAAGTGCGTCCGTTTGCGCATGCGGCGCGGGTCAGTTGTCGTGGTTACAGCTTAGGCTTGCAGCGTGTGGTGACGGATTTTGGCGCGGATGTTTCGTTCGCTCGCGTGCCTGAGAAAGTGCGCGAGCATTATGGGATAGAGGTATCAGCGAGCACGGTCAGAGCGATCACCGAAGGACATGGGGCGGCTTTGGAGAGCGAGAGTGAAGTGAGTGTGGAGTTGCCGTTGGGTGGAGTGACGAGGCTTGTCACAGAGATGGACGGGAGCATGCTACCAACGGTGCAAATGGCTGAGGATAAAGGCGACAAGCGGCGGCAGCGGAAGGTGAATTGGACGGAAGCGCGACTCTGTTTAGCGGGTCTGCCGGAGAGTGTCAGCAGGAAATATGCGGCGACCCTGGGCAGCGTCGAGGAGGCTGGAAGGCAGTGGAAGGGTTGTGTCGTGCAGGCTGGCGGCGGACGCCACACGCACCTGCATTGTGTGGGAGACGCCGCGAGTTGGATCGAAGCCCAAGCGGCGCGACAGTTCGGTTCACAAGCGAGCTACTTGGTAGACTTTTATCACGTCAGTGAGTATCTCGCGAAAGCCGCCGTCGTCGTCGCCCCACAGTCATCACAGGCATGGTTGCACACTCAGCAAGAGCGCTTGAAAAAGAATCAAGTCGTGGAAGTCTTAGCCGCGTTGGCGCCGCATTGTGAAGCGGCCGCGCTACCCGCAGCGGAAGCGCCAGTGCGAGTGTGTCAGCGGTATCTGCGCAACCACTTGGCGCAACTCGATTATGCGGGAGCGATAGCCGCCGGTTTGCCCATCGGCAGCGGCGAGATTGAGAGCAGTCATCGAACGGTAATCCAGTCTCGGTTGAAGATCAGCGGGGCGTGGTGGCTAGTGGAGAACGCCGGGAAGATGTTGGCGCTGCGCGTCACGAGGGCAAATCAAGAATGGAAATCATATTGGACTCAGCTTCGTCAATCTAATGCTTGAGAGTTCAACGCTGAGTCCCACTTTTAATTACACCCATAGATGGCAGCAACAGCAACCAAATGTTTTCGCTTCAGGTGTCAGGTGATAGACTTCCACGCCACCCGCAGCACCGCTCTCGCCACGAAAGCCTTGAAACAAGGAGAATCGACGTGCGAAAACAATCCAGTAATTCCACTACACCCGGGATGTCCGAAGCGCACTGTGAAAGCTCCGTCACCGATCCCGCCGCAAGTAAGCCCATAAGACACAATCTGTTGCTGCCATTATTGTTGTTACTCCTTGCCTTCGCGCTTGCCGGCACGGCCCAAGATGGTGGGGACCATACGCTGTTTGGCGATCTCAAGGTTGATGAAGGCAAGGACGGCGATCTCAAGCCGCAGACCTTCGACGTAATTCTCTACACCGAGGGTGGAACCGTGGTGAGCCGCGAAAGGACGAGCAACAACGGGCGCTATCGTTTTATGAATCTGCGCAATGGACTCTACGATCTGGCGGTCGAAGTAGAGAACAGAGAAGTCGCGCGTATCCGTGTGCATATCTCTTCTCCCTCTAAAAACGATTTCCGTCAAGACATCGCGATGGAATGGCGTTCCGCCGCTGGTGGTGAGAAAAGAGAGAAGGCAAGCAGCATCTCAGCCGCAGATGTTTACAAGCGAACGGGTGTTAACGCCGAGCGATTTAACAAAGCTCAGGCGGCTATTGATAAGAAAGACTACGAGGGGGCAGTTTCTTTGCTGCGCGAAATCGTGAGCAATGACCCGAAGGACTTTCAAGCCTGGACCGAATTGGGAACGGTGTATCTGATGCAGAAGAACATGGATGAGGCGGAAAAGGTTTATCAACGCGCCTTACAGGAACAGCCCGCTTTCGCCCTGGCTTTTGTCAACCTCGGTAGGCTGCGCCTCGCGCAGAAGAACTACGAAGGTGCCATCGAGACTTTAAGCCAGGCCGTGAAGGTGCAGCCGCAATCTGCCGACGCCAACTACTTTCTTGGCGAAGCGTACCTGCAAGTAAAGAAAGGCTCGAAAGCCGTCGGTCATCTGAACGAAGCCATCCGGCTCGATCCCGTCCGCATGGCGAAAGCGCACCTGCGACTGGCCGCGCTTTACAATGCCGTCGGCATGAAAGACAAAGCAGCAGCCGAGTATGAACAGTTTCTTGCAAAAGAACCGAATCATCCCGATAAGAAAAAACTTCAACAGTACATCGCCGAAAATAAGAAGCCCTAAAAGTCCGAAGTCCGAAGTCGCGGCCGGGGAGTGCTGGTTAGGGGACAACTGTTTGCGCACTTTGGACTTTGGACTTCGGACGTTGGACTTCGGACTTCACACCGAGGTGCTA
>JACCTF010000270.1 GCA_013812565.1 Pyrinomonadaceae bacterium
ATTGGCGTACCAGTCTGGAACTGAGAGACGGCAGAGATGGCCCAGCCACCCAGAACTTTACCCACAAAGCTGGAACGATCGCGGAAGAACGGGAACTCATAGATGCCGTTGATTACCAGCACATGACGCCTGTCATACTCCGAAGGACCCCACAGATTGCTGACATCATAAGCATTCGGGACGACGTTGCGCTGAGCGGAACCGTTGTCTTCTGACTTTGACAAGGTGTAGGCCAGCCCAAAGCTGAATCCCTGGGTAAAGCGGCGTGTCACACCAAGCTGAAAACCGTTATAGGTGGAGTTCGCATCATTGTTGGTGACGCGAATCGGACCAAACCCCTTGTACGGTCGCAGAGGGTCTGGATTGGGGCTCAAAAAGGCTTGACCCGGTTGGAGTTGATTGAGATTGCGCTCGCGTTGGGCATGAAGTCCGCGCCGACCAACATAGCTGACCTCGACCGTCGTATCAAATCCGATTTCACGCTCGAACGTAGCGTTCCAAGTCCAGGCTTCCGGGTTCCTAAAGATCGGGTCCTGGGTCGTGACGTTCAAGGGGAAAGCGCGGTTGGTCCCACCACCGGGATCGTCTGCCAATCCGTTTGAAATAGATACCATCGGCTGCAAAGGTGGATTGCCGCCAAGAAAGACCGAGTCGCTTACCCCAAGGCGCGTTATAAAACGTCCAGCGCCAGCACGAACGACCGTCTTCTCATTGAGTGAGTAGGCGATACCAACCCGCGGTTGGAAGTCAGCCCAGTGAATCTTTGAATACTGCTTGTCAACTCCCCGGATCAGGAAGTCGAATTCCCCACTATCCGCAATCGGGATACGACCGAAAGCGGCTCGGGTCCAGCCATTACCCGGAATTACCAGACCGTTGTAACGCGAGCGCAAATCGCCGCTCGTAATAAACCCGGTCGCAGGGTCCTGTGTAACAGCAATCGACGGATTGTAAAAACTCGGATCGAACACGACCATGTTCCGCCATTGGCTGTAATAAGGCTGAACGATGCTGTGCCGCAAGCCAAGTTCCAGACGCAGGTTCGGGGTTGCCTTCCAAGAATCCTGGACGAACCACTCAAACATGTGGCCGCGGTATGGTGTAAACGAACGAACTCCGATTTCAGCATAGGAGTTGAACAGCCCGAGCGCTGTGTTGGCAAGGGCAATTCCCGCACCAGGCGCGCCAGGTCGTGCATCCCTAAACTCGAATCGTCCGTTCTGGTTATTAGTTCCGCCTGGAACGCCTGCGACGTTGATTTGGTCGAAGTCGTTCTGGCCCGCCCGCTCAAAATATCCGCCGAACTTGAAGGTGTGATTGCCCCGGATATTAGTCACGTTGTTGGAGAACTGGTAGATCGGGCCGGTCGAACTGGCCGGATATGGTCCACCGTCTAGGTCGGTTATCCCGGAAATCGACAGGGTAGGAATTTTATCTGAAATCTCCTTCCGGTCGGGAAAGATGTACGGGTAGGTGATTCCATAGTTGCTCCGCCTGTACCGCTCACCCCGCGTATCGATGGAGATGAATACTTGGTCGCGGCTTCCGGCTACGAGCATCTCGTTGATCCAGGTCGGCGAAATAGTCCAGACCCAGTTGATCGAGGCTGTCTGGTTAGGACGATCAATAATTTGCGGAGCGCGGTCGGTGCCGGCGCGGAATGCGCTGACCTCAACGAAGTTATAGTTCTGCAATCGCCCCCGGAACTGATGTTTATCTGACGGATAGAAGTCGATTGATAGCGTGTCCTTGCGCTGATCGACCTGGGTTGGCCGTTCTTGGATGAAGTTGCTTGAACCGGAACCGATGAAGCCCGCTGTCGGTTCGGGATAGGCTCGCAGGAAGGCAAGACCATTGCGACTCAGCCGATTCGCGGGAATGATGTTACCGGGAAACGGTGCATTGGTCAGAGGGTCGATCACTTCCCGGCGCCGCCCGAAAAATCGATTACTAGGATCGAGCAGTTCGCTGAAGTCGCCATTGCGCATCCTCAGTGACGGAACGGTCGTGATCGAGGTTTGCGCTCGACGTTGCCGAACCCACTCCTGGCCGAATAGCCAGAAGAGTTTGCTGCGATCTTTGTTGAAACTGGTGAAGGGAATCAGCACCGGGCCGCTGACCATGTAACCAAATTGGTTATAGCGGAACGGCTCAGGCCGACAATGGGCATCGCTTTTGAATTGATCGCATGGTCTAAGTTGAGAAGAACCGCTACGGTTGCGGTTCCAACTATTCGCGTCGAACGCGGAGTTCCGAATGAATTCATAAAATGTGCCATGGAAATCGGACTGCCCGCTCTTGGTCACAATGCGGATTTGGCCGCCGGCGGAGCGCCCGTATTCGGCGTTGTAATTGGCCGTCAGGATTTGAACTTCCTGAGTCGCATCCACGTCAGCAGCGCCGATGCTCGTTCCGTTTGATCGGGTGCGCACAGCTACAGCGCCATCAAAGGTAATCAGGTTATCCTGGGTGCGGGAACCATTGATGTTCAAACCTCCAGTGGTCAAGCCGAAGCTGAAACCACCCAGCGCGCCGCCGCTGACACCTGGCTTGAGCAATGCCAGAAACAGGGGGTTGCGCCCGTTCAGTTGCATATACTGAATCTGTTTGGCTTCAATCAGTTTACCGACCGTCGCGGTCTCGGTCTGCACGCTGGATGTGGAGGCGACGACCGAAACCGTTTCGCTCACCTGGCCGGGTTCGAGGGTGGCATCTAAAGTCGCGGCGATGCCGGGATCGACCTTTTTGCCGGTCGTCTCGAAACGCTTGAAATTAGTTTGTTCCGCCGTGACTGTGTAGGTTCCGGGCGACACATTTGAAATAACGTAGTAGCCCTCCTCGTTAGCGGTCGCAGTGCGTTCCAAATTGTTGCTCTCATTTTTAGCAACAACCTTCGCGCCGGCAATGGCGGCTCCCGCTGTATCTTTAACATACCCCGTAAGCTGGGTGCTGTCAGATTGCGCGAATCCGCTGGTCGCGGCGACGAGACACAGCGCTAAAGTAAAAAGCAGTGCTATCGCCTGCGAGCTTGTGCGGCTCAGCCGAGCCGTAGATAAATTTGTGTGCATGTTCTTGCTCCTCTCGAAATGTTGGGGGACGTAGGTTTCAGAGATGCTTGCCTTGCTCACCATATAAAGCAGTGTCGGGGCTGCCCTACGGGTATTGATTGAAACCTACTGATGATCGCTGCGGATGCAACAAGCCAAAGCGCAATTGTCTGTTCGTCGAACAAATCGGGCGGGTCTTTATGCTGCATCCTGTTCAATGTGCTAAGAAGACTCCTGTGTAATTTAACTCGTCCAGATGATTAAGGTGTTACGGAAAGCGACCGATACGGCTTGAAACGCTCCGGCCTCATGTAACGACTGCCTTTGGATATGATTGTCGGCTCGAACAAAAGCCGCAATGAATTGTGAACCCAGATGCGGCGGGGCAACTGCCGTTCCATTGATTTGACGACCTCATAGCATTCGACTAAAGCGCCTAGATTAAATGTATTAGATTAAATCTGTGTGAAGCCGAAGCATCACTTCATCCTAAAATCCAAATAAGGTTATACAGAATTTTGGAGAATGGCTCTGCTTTCGAAGCGAGTCCAGCGCGGAGTTACGGTTCAGAGGCTGACCCTTATAGCAATTCTCGTTTGAATGCTACCCAAAACATGAAAGCCTTCACCGCAGAGACCGGAGAGTTCACAGAGAGGCTGGCTGCGCGGAGTAAAGACCAGGTCGCACTCATGTGTAAACCGCTATAAGGCCGTTGCTGCAAGCAAACACGGTAGAGCGTGAACTTCAAACATCAATGGGATTGGCGGCACTCGTATTTTGAGTTATGATGGCCGCCGACCAAGAAGCTTTCGAATTATGGTTTAGCTTTAACCTACACGACCGTTTCAACCCAAGGTACTAACACATTGATTTTGGCTTATGCTCTAAGATTCATTCAGAGTATGAGCCCTACCACCGGACTAAACATTCCTGGATTGTTTTGAGGTACAACTATGACAGAGCAGGATAAAAATTCAAGACGAGAGTTCATCAAGCAGGCCGGTGCAAGTGCGGCGGCGGTTGCCGCCGGCAACGTGCTGCTTCCACAAATCGCGGCGGCGCAGGAAGGGCAGACAAAAGGCGCGATGGCGACCGGTCGCGTGCTCGGCGCTAACGACCGCATCAACGTCGGCTTCGTCGGCTGCGGCGGGCGCATG
>JACCTF010000287.1 GCA_013812565.1 Pyrinomonadaceae bacterium
GCCGGAAGCTCAACCGGGTTTGTCAGGAAATGCTCGGCTCCTTCTTTGATCGCGCGCACGGCCAGGTTGATCGAGGCATTTCCGGTTAAGATGATCAGCGGGATCCCCGCCTCAATCGCCCGCAGACGAGGCATCAGGTCAAGCGCGTTTCCATCCGGCAGCGCATAATCGCCGATCGCGACATCGGGTCGGGCGTGGCGAATCGATTGCTCGGCGGCCTGGCAACTTGGAGCTTCATCTACTTCGTAACCGTGGGACTCAAGGAAATCCCGTATGCCAAAACGGATTCCGGCTTCATCATCAACAATCAGGATTCTGTTTCTCGCCACCGCTTCACACCCGCCTTTTTCACTCGTGATTATTTGCTTGTGGTGACCGGAAACCTTGTGACCATGAAGGCTCCTCCCTCGGGCCGGTTGCCCGCGCAGATCCGTCCTCCGTGCTCTTCCATAATGCGTTGGGCGATCGACAATCCGAGACCAGTCCCCCCGCGCCGCTTTGTAAAGAAGGGCTCGAAAATCCTCGGCAAATCCTCATCCCGGAAGCCCGGCCCACAATCTTTGATCGTGCAGTCAATCCAGACTTGCCCCTCTTCAAACGCTTCCTGCGCTTCTACGACGATTGTGCTTTGTGGTGGAGAATATTGAACCGCGTTCTTTATCAGGTTGCTGAAAACTTTCGGTAGACGCCGGCGACACATCATTACCGGCGGAAGTTCGTCGCTCATGTTGTTAATGATTTTGACTTCGGCGTGCTCGGCGAACGGCATGCACGAGCGAATCGCATGCGCCACGACCTCCCCGATTGAACCTCTGTAAAGCTGTTGTTGCGGTGGTTTACCATAGTCGAGGAGTTCCTCCATGAGTTCGTTCAAGCGACCCAGCTCCTCACGTAGCACGCGGGTGTAGCGTTCATACCCGGCGTAGTCGGCCTGATCTTGGAAGCGCGCCTCAAAGGCATCGAGAACTGATGAAATAGCGAACAGCGGATTTCTGACTTCATGAGCCACGTTAGCCACCAGCGATCCCATTATCGACATTACTTCGCTGCGGCGAAGCGAGGCTTCCAGCTCAACGCTGCGCGTGACGTCATGTGCGACAAGGATGATTCGTTCGTCGTCACCTTCAGTCCCAAGGATTATGTTCGCCGTGATGTTCCAAGTCGTTCCACTAACCTCATCTGTGGCTTGGCAGGATACGGCGGAGCCGGTTTCGCGGACGGACTGCACTATCTGTGAAACATTTTGCCAAGGCAGCCCTGCGCTGGTAAAGCATCCGGCTTTCCAGCTGACCTCTGTGTGCGTGTTTTCCGAAAGTTCTTTGGCAGCCTGGTTCAGCCGTACGACCCGGCCGGCAAGGTCTAGGATCAACACAGGCGATTCGATTGCATCAAACGTCATTTGCCACTCTAGAGCGGATCTCTCCGTAGTGGCCTGCGACCGCGACTGCTCATCTTCCACCTGCTTGCGTAGAGCGGCATTGTTCTGCATGGTCTTCTCGTCAATTGTCTCAACGATACGTGAGTCCGTGGTTCGTTTAAAACGCCCACTATCCATCGAAACTGAATTCATGTGAGAAAACCTCCTTTAGTTTTTATGCCGCCGCCGCGAAAGCATAGTCGTTCGCGCGCTGCTTGATAAAGCGAGAGAGTCTTATCCGCAAGCCTATAAGCACGAACGCACGATTAGTAATCCCGTCAACAGCACCGGGCTAAACACGCACGGCCAGACTTGCCTTTTTACCCGGTTCTTTAAGCAGACAGCTTAGGTTGAGCGAGGAGAGTGATGAACCGAAGGTAATGAACGTGTTTACTGCGTGGCGCTCATTCTAGAATGAATCCTTCCATCCTTCAACACGCCACGGACTTCCCCAAAGCCGACCGCGCTCGTTCCCCGGCACACGTCAACACAAAGAATAGTTTAGATTGTAGAATTTTTGGTGGTAACGCGAAGAGGGGAGAAGAAGTTTGAAGTACCGCTCTTTGGGCGGCACATGCATTATGCCGAAGATGCCTGGGGAGCGGCACTCCAAATCTCTACTTTTCGAAGTACGTACGCGCGGCCATCTTCGCCAGTTTCCACATCTTTCCCCACTCAATGCGCC
>JACCTF010000297.1 GCA_013812565.1 Pyrinomonadaceae bacterium
TTGCAGTGGTTGAAGATTTATGTCGCAGCCTAAAGATCAGGCGGAACATAGCGCCAAGGCATTTCGTCAAAAGCTTTGGTGGCTCATCGGTGGACGACTCGCCGTGGCGCTGCTGCTGCTCGTCGCCGGGTTGTTGTGGGCACAGGACGCCTGGACTAACGGCGTGCCGGCCGGTTCGCTTAGCGGCACGATGCCCTGCTTGGCGACTGTTATTGTGCTCTCGCTCATCTATGCCGCACTGCTCGGATTCTCTCCTGTGTCACCGCAACTTCAAGTCGGACCACAATTCTTCTTTGATGTTCCACTTACGACGTGGCTTATCTGGGCCACCGGAGATGTTCATTCCCCATACGTTGCCCTCCACATCGTCATCATCTCGCTTGCCAGCATTTATTTCGGGGCACGCGGCGCGCTTGTCACTTCGGTCGGCTGCGCGGCGAGCTATACGTGCGCGATGCTTTTAGTTGCGCTCGGGTGGGTTCCTGACAACGAAGGCATCAACGCTCAATCTTTGTCGGTGCAGGTGATACAGACCATCGGCTTTAACGATATTGCGTTTTTCATCGTCGGTCTGCTCGCCGCACGCCTCGCCCGCCGTCAGCAGACCGACGTAAAACTGATCGCAGCGACGCACGAGCTGGTGAATCTGCGCGCGCTGCACGAACGCATTGTCGAATCCATCCGTTCGGGCGTGGTCACCACAGATCTTGATAAGCGCATCTGCACCTTCAACTCCGCTGCTGAAGAGATCACCGGCTACCGCGCAGGAGAAGTGCGCTGGCAACACGTATCGCTTCTCTTCGGCGACATCACAGATAAGATCAAGACCTCTGTGCGTGCAGCGGAAGAAGGGGAAACCAGCCCGCGCTTTGAAGTCGATTCCATCACGGCTGGTGACCTGCGCATACACCTCGGGTTCAGCATCTTTCCGCTCTTTGCCGAAGGCGGCGAAACCACCGGGCTGGTTATAACTTTTCAAGACTTGACCGATATTCGCGCCCTTGAAGAGACTTCGCGTCGGCAAGATCGCTTGGCGGCGGTGGGCCGTGTGGCGGCGGGCATCGCGCATGAGATACGCAATCCGCTCGCCTCGATGCGCGGTTCGATTCAGGTGTTGCGCGGCGAGATGAATGGCAACGGCGCGCATGCAGAGTTAATGGAGATCGTGCTGCGCGAATCCGATCGGCTCAATAGCATCATCACAGACTTTCTAACATACGCGCGCCCGCGCGCCATTACACTTGCCGAAGTGGACCTGCGCGAGGCGCTTCATGAAACATTCACCTTGCTGCGTCACAGCCCGGAGATTCGCGCTGGTCATCTGCTTGAAGAAGATGTTCCAGATGACCCGATATATGCGCTGGTCGATGCCGAGCAGCTTCGACAAGTCTTCTGGAATTTGGCGCGTAATGCTCTTCAAGCAATGCCGGATGGCGGCCGACTGCATGCACAACTTCGACCTATCGCGTACGGGCGGCTACGCATCGTGTTCACAGACACCGGGCACGGTATGACGCCTGAACAAGTTGAGCGTCTCTTCGAGCCGTTCACATCCTCGACCACCGGCGGCACCGGCCTTGGCCTTTCCATCGTCTTTCAAATCGTTCGCGATCACGGCGGCACAATCATCGCCCGTAGCCGCGAAGGCCACGGCACAACTGTCACGATTGAACTACCAGGAGCCAGGAGCCAGGAGCCGGAAGTCGGGAGTCAGAATGGACAGGGCGCCGGCTAGAACTTTTCAAGATTTGATTGTTTGGCAGAAGGCTCACAGATTCGTTTTGTCTATTTATGATTTGACTAATAACTTCCCTCAAAAAGAGTTGTATGGCTTAACGTCACAGTTCAGGCGAGCAGCACTTTCGATTCCGGCAAACATCGCCGAAGGATTTAGAAAACAGGTAGGACAGACAAAGCTCGCTTCATGAACATTGCACAAGGCTTAATTGAAGAATGCCATTACTATCTGATTTTGACCAAAGACCTCGGCGATGCCGACACGCATGAGGCGATGTCTTAACTCGAAGAAGTCAGCCAATTACTCAACAGATATTCTGCTTCTATTCTGACTTCTGACTTTTGTCTCCTTTATTCATTATGTCCAAACTTCTCATTGTTGATGACGAACAAAGCATGCGGCAGCTTCTCACGCTGGTCTTCGGACGCCTGGGTCACGAGGTGCGCGCTGCCGAGAATGGGCGCGCGGCGCTCGAACTTTTGCGCCAAGAGTCTGTGGATCTTCTCATCTCTGATGTGAAGATGCCGGACATGGGCGGCATTGAACTGCTCAAGGCGGCGCGCGAATTGTCGCCTGAGATGGCGGTGATAATGATGACGGCCTTCGCCACAGTTGATGCGGCGCGCGAAGCGTTCCTGCTCGGCGCGGACGATTTTATCCAGAAGCCTTTTGACATTGATGTCCTGAAGAAGATCGTCGCCAAAGCTCTCGAAAAGCTGGACCTGGTTAAAGAGAATCGAGCACTGAAACGCGCGCAAGCCGAACGCGGGCACCTCGGCAACATCATCGGACACTCGGAACGCATGCGCGCCGTCTATCAGATGATCGAGACCATCGCAGCCGTTCAATCAACCGTGGTGATTACCGGCGAATCAGGGACGGGTAAGGAACTGGTTGCCCGCGCGATTCACAACTTAAGCCCGCGCCTTGATAAACCATTTATCTCAATCAACTGCGGTGCGTTTACGGAGACGCTGCTCGAATCCGAACTGTTCGGCTACGTGCGTGGAGCGTTCACGGGCGCGAATGCTAACCGGAAGGGCTTATTCGAAGCGGCGCATAAGGGCACAATCTTTCTTGATGAGATCGGCGAGATGTCGCCCACCATGCAGGTCAAGCTGCTCCGCGTGCTGCAGGAGCGCAAGGTTCGCCCGGTCGGCGCGCATGAGGAGATGGCCGTCGATGCTCGTGTTATCGCGGCCACCAACCGGGACTTGCAAGCGATGGTTAAACAAGGCAGTTTTCGCGAAGACCTGTTCTACCGCATCTCGGTGATCCCGGTTGAGCTTCCCCCTCTGCGCGAGCGGCGCGAAGACATCAGCGAACTGGCCCACCACTTCGTCAGCAAGTTTTGCAATCAGACGGGACGCCGCCTCGGTATCACGGAAAAAGCGATGGAGCAACTGGAACGCTATGCGTGGCCCGGCAACGTGCGCGAACTGGAACACACTATTGAGCGCGCCGTGGCCCTCGAACCGACCGATGAAATTCAATACGAGCGGCTGCCCGAACAGATCATTAACTACAATCCAACACGCGTTACATCAGCTCTTGGATTACCAGACGAAGGCCTCAATCTAGTCGCGCACCTTGAGCACCTCGAAAAATCTTACGTCCTCGAAGCGCTCCGTCGCACCGGCGGCAATCAAACGCGCGCCGCTGAGCTTCTCTATCTCTCGGTTCGAAGCCTGCGGCACCTCTTGGACAAACACGACGTCCGCAACCTAACCGCGCAACTACGCGACACGGCCGCACGCGGCGCAGGCGAATGATCAAAAGTTCAAAGTTCAAGGTGGACAGCCCATCCAAGCTGCAGAAGATCGTTACACTGCCTGGGCCTTCCGGCATTCGACCTTGAACTTTGAACCTTGAACTTCTAATTCGTGGCACAACCGTTGCTCAGATCGACGATGTGTTTGAGCTTTTCCCACACGTCAACGCTTCTCGAACGTCGCAGCGCGGCTTCTCCCTTATTGAACTTTTGATCGTTGTCGCAATCATCGGCATCCTTGCGGCACTATCGATTCCAAACCTTACAAGTTCACGGCAGACGGCAAACTCCGCGTCTGCGCTCAGTTCGCTGCGGCTGATTCATTCCAGTGAAACTTCCTATCACATATTGAGCGGCAGTTTTGGCGACCTTGCGACGCTTGAGCGTGCCGGATACATCGCCGATCAGACGCTTCGCAGTGGCACGAAAAGCCATTACCTATTCACTGTCACTCTAGATTCGGACCCCGCCGCAAACTATAAAGCTAAAGCACTTCCTGCCACTGATTCAACCTTCCGACGACACTATTTTGTCGATGCCACCGGGGTTGTTCGTTACCAGATGGGGGCTGAAGCATCATCGGCCAGCCCTTCTGTCGATTAAACATTTATCTGTTCAGCGCTTACGCTGTTTTCAACCTCCGTTGATCCTTAAACCTCCTGTTTTAGCGAGGGCGATTCAAGCGAATCGCCCTCACTTTTGTTTGTTCTACGAGGATTTCAGGTAACTATCCTCTAAGGTGTCGATTCACTAGCCGTGGGTGACCCGGAATGCTTGCTATCGAAACCACGTCTGAACCCTAAAGGGTCGCATCTATTCTGTTACTGCGATCGCTGTAGGGTCTAAAACAAGATAGCGCGGGTGTTCAATAGTGTTACCACCGGACATTAAATACAGCCCTTGCAGTGCACATCTAATTCTCAAACATAATCTACCTTCCGTCACATCCCCCGCCTCGTTACCATCGTGCTAACAAAAAGAGTCACCCGCTGTGTGACGAAAAGTGTTACTCGCCGCCCATTGACAATGACCGACGCTCAACGAACATACGAGATTTTACGCAAAAAACCTTTGATACGGCAGACGGACAGGAGCTTGAACGCAACTGCTCCAGCATATGGCACGGCTCTTGTTGACTCTCTCAACGACCACATCGCGCCAGAGCGCGGCACATCACCTGAGACAATGCCCGGCAGCGCGAGAACTACATCTTCAATTACCATCACCCCTCTTTTAAGGAGTATCCCTAAGCAATGCAACAGAATACTAAAGGCCAACAAGGCTTCTCGCTCATCGAGCTTCTCATCGTCGTCGCGATCATCGGCATCATCGCTGCCATCGCCATCCCTAACCTTCTCGCCTCACGTCGCGCCGCCAACGAAGGCTCAGCGCAGTCATCTATCCGCACCATCCACAGTGCCGAAGCCACCTATCAGGCAACAGTTGGTAACGGTGAGTTTGGAGTTTTGAGCGGAGCCGCTGCATCAACCTCCTTGCAAGGTCAAAGCCTGGTTGATCCGGTTCTCGCCACCGGTAGGAAGAGTGGCTACAACTTCGCTGTTACACCGGTCACTGCCGTTGCAGGCGTCTCCTTGGCATCGTTTCACGCCACGGCCGACCCGGTTGTAGACTCTGGCGTTTCAGCTTCCGGCACCCGTATCTTCGGCATGACTGAAGATGGCGTAATGCGCGGCGGACCCGGCACCACGGCTTATGCCACACGCGCTGCTGTGAACAGTGCCTCCGCCCTCGGCAACTA
>JACCTF010000337.1 GCA_013812565.1 Pyrinomonadaceae bacterium
ACTGCGATGAACCACTTTTGAAGTCGCCATCATGCACGACAAAGGCCAGCCTCGAACGGTTGATGTCCTTAATTAAGTTGTCGAACTTAATTTCCTGTTCCTCGTTGTAGGGTAAATCGCCGATCAACGCGAAATCGAACTTACGAACGCCGGCTCTTTCCTGGCCGAATGACTGCGCGTCAGCAGTGGTAGTGATAACGCATAACCCACCCAGCGAAGTTGACAAGGCTGCTACCAGAAAAACTCTTGCCAGTAGATGTGCGAATCTCATTTCGTTTCTCCTTCTTGGTGTTAGTGCGCATGTAGTCGCCTGCTGCTCGGCCTGACGGTGAGCCTCCTAGGAACAGCGTTACAGAGGGCACTACCGGATAGCGCTTACGCGCTCTCTTACCGGATCTGCGTAGACTTGCTTCCTTCTTGCTCATCGTTTGCATGATCCCGATATAGTCAAGCACTTCGGCAATCTCCGCTTCAGTTAAGGTCAGCACTTGCAGCGAGAGTAGTTGACGGTTGGTCATACGGTTCTTCTCCACAACATGATCCTCGGGCGAGCAAAGCACGAACAACTTAAATTGCAAGTAGATGTAAAAGTAGAACAGAGGTGTAACTAGAACAGAGGAAACTAAACCCGCCAGGTTAAGCCGACGTGTGCGGCATCTTAACTATTTGTTACAACTGATGCTCAGGCATCTGTTCACCAATAATTCATTTGTTGTTTGCCCGACTGTAACACCCTTCATCCTTAATGCTGGAGCTTCAGTTCCACTTCTCGAACTACCGGGGAATTTCTCCACCATCAACTGCAAAGGCTCTTCTGGTAAAGGTGTCCTTACCAACGAAGAGCTAATGAGAAATTTGTAGACATCAGAACCACAGGAGATCAACCATGAAACCAAAATATCAGCATCTCAAAGTAGTGTTAGCAGTCTTCGTCACAGTCGCCTGTCTCCAACCCTTCGTGGGACTGGCTCAGCAAAATCAACAAGAACAATCAGCGCTCAGCCAGCAAGGAAGGTTGCAGCAGGGAGAGCTTTTACCAACCGGTAAGAGAATCACGCCCACCGCTGCCAAGGGATCGAGTTTTCTGCCCTTGAATCCAGACCTGCCCCCCCGACCGGATTTCACCGTCGGCCAAGCTGTGACGACCGCTACCAGTCCGGACCGCAACACGCTGCTCGTGCTAACGAGCGGCTATAACCGTAACAACAACGCGGCAGGGGCACGCGTCGCGGCTGAATCAAACGAGTATGTGTTCGTCTATGACATCTCAAACGGCCAGCCGGTAAAGCGGCAGGTGGTACAGATTCCGAACACCTTCAATGGTCTGGCCTGGAACCCGAATGGACGAGAGTTCTACGTCTCCGGCGGGGTGAATGACAACGTGCGTGTGTTTCAACAAAACGAGAGCGGAGCATGGGCTGAGGCCGCGCCGCCGATCCCGCTTGGTCATAACAACTTGGGGGTTGGTCCGGGAGTCAGGCCAATGGTCGCAGGTTTAGCCGTGACCTCAAGCGGCAATCGCTTACTGGTTGCTAACTTCACAAACGATTCAGTTAGCGTCATTGACTTGGCGACTCGCGCCGAGACCGCAGAGATTGATCTGCGCCCCGGTAAGATTGATGCAAGCCAAGCGGGAGTCGCCGGCGGCGAGTATCCATTTTGGATCGCGATCAAGGGTGACAACAAAGCTTATGTGTCGAGCCAGCGCGACCGCGAAATAGTCGTGCTCAACATTAGTTCCACTCCTACGGTCATCAGCCGCATCAAGACGACCGGGCAACCTAATAAAATGATCATGAACAAAGCGCAGGATCGTTTGTATGTTGCCTTAGACAACAGTGATTCTGTGGCCGTGATCGACACCGCAACAGACAGCATACTTGAAGAGATCGGGACGACTGCTCCGGCAGCAATGTTGCTCAACCCTCGCGGCTACAAGGGAAGCAGTCCAAACAGCTTGGCTTTATCACCAAGCGAGGGCACTCTGTTTGTCACGAACGGCGGCACAAATTCAGTCGCGGTAGTCAGCTTAGGAGATGCCGGCGACTCCAGCCGAGTCATCGGTTTGATCCCAACCGGTTGGTATCCGAACTCCGTCAGCTTGAGCAAAGACGGGTCACAGCTCTATGTCGTCAATGGTAAAAGCAATGCCGGGCCAAACCCGCAGGCCTGCCGCAATACGACATCAATCGCACCCGGCGCGCTCGGCCCGTGCTCGGCGGCAAATCAATATGTGTGGCAATTAACGAAAGCCGGCTTCTTAACAGTGCCGGTTCCTACCGCGTCACAACTACTTGGGCTGACCTTGCAAGTGGCGCACAACAACAATCTCCTTTCCGCGCGCGCGACCATAAGAAATGAAAGAATCATGTCGGCGCTGCGCCAGCGGATCAAGCATGTAATCTACGTGATCAAGGAGAACCGCACCTATGATCAGGTGCTCGGCGATCTGGAGAAGGGCAACGGCGATCCTTCGCTCGCGATCCTGCCGGAGCCGATCAGCCCCAATCACCACCAGTTAGCCCGGCAGTTTGTAACGCTGGACAACTTTTACGATAGCGGCGAAGTCAGCGGTGACGGCTGGAACTGGACGACGGCGGCGCGGACAACCGATTACACGGAAAAGACTGTTCCTATTCAGTATGCCGGTCGTGGACTGACATACGACTGGGAGGGCGCCAACCGCAACATCAACGTCGGCTTAGCAACGACGGAAGAGCGACGGGCGCAAAATCCTGCGAACCCAAATGATCCCGATCTTCTACCGGGAATCGCTGATGTGGCCGCGCCTGACAGCTCTGAAGGCGAAGCCGGCGCTGGGTATTTGTGGGACGGCGCTCTGCGTGCCAACCTGACTGTTCGTAACTACGGGGTTTTTGTCGGCAATCGCCCAACGCTTTCCCGTAAACCCTTTGAGGATAACATCCCCCAAGCGTCTCCCCTGAAAGCGGCGCTGATGGACAAAACGGACATTTACTTTCGTGGGTATGACATGAACAACGCTGACTACTGGCTGTTCAAGGAGTGGGAGCGTGAGTTTGACCAGTACGTCGCCAACGGCAATCTGCCGAATCTATCACTCGTGCGCTTGCCCCACGATCACTTCGGCAACTTTACGACGGCCATCGATGGCGTCAATACCGTCGAGACGCAGATGGCCGACAACGACTATGCAGTCGGTCTGCTGGTCGAGAAAATAGCCAACAGTCCTTACAAAGATAACACCTTGATCTTTGTCATCGAGGATGACGCGCAGAATGGACCCGATCACGTTGATGCTCATCGCAGCATCGCTTATGTTGTCGGGCCGTATGTTAAGCAGGGGCCGGTGGTGTCAAAGCATTACACCACGGTCAGCATGATTCGCACGATTGAGGATGTCCTAGGTATCGAACCGCTTAACCTCAACGACGGACTCACGGAGCCGATGGCCGAGGTGTTCGATCTCCGGCAACGGCGGTGGACATACAATGCGATTGTGCCGGAGGTGCTGCGCACGACGCAGCTTCCGCTGCCTGCAGCGACGGCGAAGAACAGCTTGCCGTTAAGCAAGCAGATGATGGCCTATGCCAAACCTCGGCGGACGAGCGCCTACTGGACCGAGCAGATGGCACGGCTTGACTTCAGCGTGGAAGACAATCTCGACGAGCCACGATTTAACCGTGCGTTGTGGGCCGGGCTGATGGGAGAGGATGTGCCCTACCCGATCACCCGCCACAATCGTAATCTGGCTCGCAACCGCGGGCGCTTGCTGGCGGAATGGAGAGCAGCCAAGCTCTTAGCGAAGAAGTAGAGTCTCAAGTAAGCATGGAGAAAGGGCGGTTGGCATTGCTCACCGCCCTTTCTGTTTAAATATATTAAGCGATGCCAAATTGTCGTTAGCATCCCCACCCG
>JACCTF010000340.1 GCA_013812565.1 Pyrinomonadaceae bacterium
GTATATCGAGCGCCGCCTGGACAATTCTTTGCGGATCACTCAAGCGTCCGGGGCCAAACGTGCCGCATGCCATCTCGCCCGCATCTGGTTCGATGATGTGCACGCCGTCCATGCGCAATTGGTCAACATTGCGCACCGTCGCCGGGTGCTGCCACATCGCGGTGTTCATCGCCGGAGCAATGAGCACCGGCGCGGTTGAAGCGAGATAAGTTGAAGAGAGAAAGTCGTCGGCAATGCCGTTGGCAAATTTAGCGATAATGTCGGCGGTTGCAGGCGCGATAACAAATAGGTCAACGGTCTGCGAGAAGGTTATGTGAGCGATTGGGTCAGGATTGTCAATCGCGTAGTCGTCAACCACAACGTGCTGGCCGGTGAGCGCGCGAAAGGTGAGCGGCTTGATGAATTCGCAAGCGCGCATGGTCATCGCCACGCGCACCGTACAACCCGCTTGTTGGAGGCCGCGTAAAACTTCCGCCGCTTTGTAGGCCGCAATGCCGCCCGAGACGCCGAGCGCCACTCGCTTGCCCGCCGTCGGCGGCTTCTTCGCATCCTCTGTCATCAAGGCATCCTGTGTTCGATCTGCTTGGGGGCGGTTCGATGAAAATGTAACATCGCTCGTACAGGCCATGCAATCCGACCCTCGTTTGCCTGTCAGATAATACCCGGCTCAAGAGTGCGGAGTGCGGTGTGCGAAGTGTGAGTCGATAAGGCTCGGTCGCGGTCTCCCTTTAACTTCGAACCTCGTACTCTGTACTGTTACCGCTTGGCGCTTGACAGGTGACAGTTCCGAGCTTGTGGTAAACTCTTGCGCACTAGCTGAGAATTAAGAGCGTCAGACGCGGCTTGCCGAGGTTTCAAAGAGTGTTGAAACTCCTACGTGTCTTTCAGTGTTCCATCCAAATTTGCTTGCTGGCTGTAGTTTTCGGCGTGACGTTTGTGTGCGGCGCGGTGGGCCAGCGCGTGCAGACGAAACAGGAGCGAGAGTTTGGCCCGGTGGTACGCACCTACCTCGGCTACCTGCGCGCTGAGCAGGAGGTAGTTGATGACCGCGCGAGCCGCCGTGAAATCAGTCCAAGTTATTACCGTCGTAACTCAAATCGCATACGAGCGTTGCGCCGCACAGCGATACGGATCGCGCGTGAAAGCCGAGACGACTACCTGCCGGAGTTGGAAGCCGTAACGCGCGATGAGTTCGATAATCTGTTTGAATCGCCACCATCAATAGAAAGCCTTCAAGTCGGCCAAGTGCTCAATAACGCCTACAAATTTTTGAACCTGGTTCGCTCTGGTGAAACGTTCTATGTGTTTACACGACTGAACCCAGACGAACAAGCCGAGTTAATAAATAAGAAAGACGCTGCCGGGACGAACGCTGTAAAGCCTTCGACTGCTACTGCGCAGCCGCGTGACGCGGTTCGCCCGCGCAAAACGCAGGTTCCATGAAGGCTTCGAGCAGTACACCGCTAAAATTTACAATGCAACAGCCAACACTGTTTGGAGAGAGAGGCGTTGACGGTATTGATGACGAGCGCGTCGTGCTGTATGCGCTTGGCGATTTCCAAGCGCGCGGCAAAGTTTTGATCGAACGCGAGCTGCCGCTGGACCGCTTGCGCGGGGCACTCAAGCGCGCTGTCGAAGTCTTTGCCGTTGAGGATTTAGACGATGAACGAGCCGTCGCGACGCTTAGTCGGCTTGGTGCGCAAGTACGTCGCGTACCTACCTTCGTCGCCAAGCATCCGTTTCGCGTGACAGTGCTGGCACCACTGGCGGAGCAAGCGCGCCAGTTCTATGAAAATGTAACGACGCAGATCAAACGGCAGTAAACCGTCGCGGCAAATGGTGATTGAATGAGTGGCAGTACGTTGTGCAACTTTACCTCTAACAGAATAAAGTGACCTCCATGCGGCAAAATTGTAAAGACGATTGTATAGTTTGAGCGTCACCTGTAAATCACAGTTACAAGAAGACTAAAATTTTGGTGAACAGCTTTGAGAACCAGCGCTCAGCTAATACAAAGCGGTGAAAACTGCGGGTTGTGGATGTACGTTGCCGAGGCGCGTCCGGATATTGAGCGGGCGTTGTTGCATCACATACCGACTGCCCCGGCACGCGTGGACCAGCGATTCAACGAAGCTTTACGTTATGCGCTGTTTCCCGGCGGCAAGCGTCTGCGTCCCGTGATGACAATGCTCGGTGCCGAAGCCGTCGGCGGTTGTCGGCAGAGTGTTCTGTCAGCCGCCGCTTCGGTGGAGTTTGTTCACACCAGTTCACTGATATTTGACGATCTGCCGTGCATGGATGACGCGAGCGAAAGACGCGGACGCGCTGCGTTGCACCTGCGTTACGGGCAGGGCCTTGCGGTGTTGGTCGCGCTGGCGTTGATGAATACTTCGTATGGTTTGGTTTTCGACGGAGGCAGTGATCAGAAAGGGAACGAAGGTCATGCGATCCGCGCGCACCGCGAACTTGTCGAGTGTATCGGGGAGCGCGGCATGGTCGCCGGGCAGGCGGTTGACTTAAGCGTAGGTAGTGACGACAAATCAAACTTCTTTGGAACCGTGCGTAATCTTAAAACATCCGCGTTGATGCGGCTCTCTGTGTGCCTCGGTGCGATTTTGTCCGGCGCAAACAAGCGTCAACTCGTTGCGCTTTCCCGCTATGCCGCCTTTGTCGGCGATGCTTATCAAATCAGCGACGATGTGCTCGATGTCGAAGAAGATGCGGCGTCCTCCGCATCTGGAGCGACCGTTGCCATCGTGTACGGCATCGCAGACGCAAAGAAACAAGCCGCCGCGCTGATCACGCAAGCAAAGAACGCGCTGACAACCGAGTTCGGCTTTGAGAGTCAACCCGTCAACCTGCTCTGCGAGATGGCCGATTACATTGTTGAGCGCGCGGCTTGAGAGTCATGCCTAGCCCTGCCAATCATACCTTGCCGGGAAGTGTGGCGCGTTCAGAAGCGATTGAGCGCGCATACCAATACTGTCAACAAACAACGCGGACGCACGCCAAGAGTTTCTACTTCAGCGCACGATTCTTGCCTCCGGTGAAGCGACAGGCGATTTATGCCGTCTATGCTTTGTGCCGACATGTGGATGATGCGGTTGACGAAGCCGAGGTCCATAGCGAAGCGGAAGCACGCGTCGCCGTCGAATGGTGGCAAGCGGAACTCAACGCGGTTTACAGGGGCGAGGCAGCCCGTTCGCCGGTACTAATCGCATGGCGCGACATGCTGACTCGCTATCCGATTAAGGAAGAGTTGCCGCTGGAACTGATGCGCGGCGTGTTGATGGACACATACACAAAGCGGTACGAGACATGGGATGAGCTGCGTGTGTACTGCTATCGCGTCGCGTCAGTGGTGGGGTTAATGTCGTCGGAGATCTTTGGATATAGCAAACCGGAAACGCTTCACTACGCCGAGGCCCTCGGTTTGGCGATGCAACTAACCAACATCCTGCGCGATTTGCGTGAAGATGCCCAGATGGGACGCGTCTATCTTCCGCGAGAAGACATGGAACACTTCGGCTATACGGAAGCGCAGTTACTGCGCGGCGAGGTGAATCAATCGTTTTATACGTTGATGCGATTCGAGATAGAACGAGCGCGCGCCCTCTATCGCGAAGCGGAGCAGGGAATCCCTCTGCTCGACCGCGAAGTCCGATTCACGGTGCTGCTCGCGGCCAGACTCTACGAGCGCATTCTCGACCAAATTGAAACAGCACGTTTCGATGTCTTCACCAGTCGCGCACGCCTCTCATTTACAGGAAAACTCTGCGCCGCCCCCGGCGTATGGCGTGAAGCGCGTCGCCTCTAAACGCAGGCTTAATGAGTAAGAAGTGCGGAGTTCGAAGTACGGAGTTGCCAGTCGCTCCCGCCCGATCTTCCTTTAGCTTCGAACTCCGCACTTCTTACTCCGCACTGTTACGCTGATGGAAGAATCGTTGCCGATACCGGAAACCATCTGTTAGCATAAACCCGTCATCCGCTTCGCACAGTCTTTTGAGAGTCCAGCCAATCACACATCAACGCTGAAAGCATCACTGCCAATGAGCACAAACCACAGCCGTCGAAAATTCGTTGCGCGCACTGCCGCCGGCATCAGCGCAGGCATGAGTGCCGCTGCGCTCGGTGCAGATCTCTCCGCAAGCACTTTTGCCGCGGAGCCTCAACAATCCCAGAACGCACGCTCTGACTCGGCAGCACGCCGCGCCCGGCCGCCGCTTGCCGTGTCGAGCGCAAACGGCGTCGCCGCAGTCGCTAAAGCCCTCGAAGTGATGCGTGGCGGCGGTGACACGCTTGATGCTGTGCTGGCTGGTGTTGAAATTGTTGAACTTGATCCGAAGGATAATTCTGTCGGCTACGGCGGACTGCCAAACGAGCAGGGCGTCGTCGAACTTGATGCCAGCGTGATGCACGGCCCGACCCGGCGGGGTGGCGCGGTCGCCGCTCTGCGCGGAGTGCGGACGCCGTCCAAAGTCGCAAAGGTTGTTCTGGAGCGCACCGATCACCTCTTGATTGTCGGACAAGGGGCGCGCGAGTTCGCTACGGCGCACGGTTTTGAGGATGTTAATCTGCTCACGGAAGAGTCGCGCATCGCCTGGCTGCGGTGGAAGGAAGGGTTATCGGAAACCGACAAGTGGGGACCAACTCCTTACATGCCCGCGCCAGCATCGCCCGCCGGTCAAAGGAAAATAGCCGGGGAACGATCACGACCTGGTGGAAGCGCAATGCTCGCCGAAAGATATGCCGGAGGCGACGCAAAACGGCGTGACGAGTTGCTCCGTTGGGCCGACGAAGTGGCAAGGCGACCGCCGACCGGCACAATCAACTGTTTGGCGCTTGATGCCTCCTTTGACATCAGCGGCGTTACGACCACTAGCGGACTGGCTTGGAAGATTCCAGGGCGTGTTGGTGATTCGCCTCTAATAGGTTGCGGATTGTACGTTGATAACGATACGGGGGCGGCTGGTTCCACCGGACGCGGCGAAGAAGTGATCTACATCAACGGCGCGCGTTCCGTCGTCGAATATATGCGGCGTGGCGCATCACCCGAGCAGGCATGTCTCGACGCTTTGAAGTTGATTGCCGCGCGTTATGGCAACGATCCCGAAAAGCTGCGGGACATAGATGTCAACTTTTATGCTTTGAATAAGCGTGGCGAGTATGCCGGAGCCGCCATTTGGAGTCACACCATCAGTAGCCAAGGCGAGCGGCACCGAAGGCAATTTGCGGTTGGCGATGGAACCGGCAGTCGCCTAGTCGAAAGTGTCTATCTTTTCGAGCGACGCAGATAAAAAACTTGTGCTGGCGCAGGTCTAACTAGAAGCGGAGTTAGAAAGCCACGAAAAAGGTCGGCAAGTTGCTGATTTCATGTAATCCCTCAGTTACTGGGGGACAGACTAAGCCGTAGCCGCAGCAAAGCTTTCGAAGCGATCAACTTTCGTCAGTCTAAATCATTGTTTGCCAGCAGTCGTGCACTTCTCTGTGCCCCTCAACTCTAACCATCATCCACATGGAACAATAGCTCACCTACTTTGCCTTTCACGTTCACGGCTAGGTGGTCCAACATCTCTTTGAATCTCTGTCGCGGGTCGGCGACGCGCTTCTTCAACGTCTGCATCACGCTCATCAACACTTCACGTGTTTTCGCTCCCTCTTCTCCTTGTGACCCGTGGCTAACTTTTCTTGCAATCACCGTCGGGCGCAACTCGCGCTCCGCGCGGTTGTTCTCACAAGGAACTCTCCGATCCTCAACCCACTGATAAAGATGATCGGCTTCTTCCGCAAAGAAGTCTTGCCAGCGTTTGACTGCCAAGTGATGTGACGCCGCGTGGCACGCTTCCATGATCTCTTTCTTGATGCTCCGCGCTTCGCGATAATACTCTTCGTCCGCCGGCCGACTGCTCTGTAAGCGCATCGCTTCGGCCAGCAACTCAATCATCCGCTCGGCATAAGCGGCAACTTCTTTGTCATCCGCGAACGCGGCTGGCAGGTCTTTCATCTCGCGTAACAGGTGGGCGTAGCAATACTGCACTCGGCAGGGCACGCGCTTGTAACCAGCATAGCGGTCCACGACCAGGTAGCCGGCCAGCGGTTGTGTGCCGAGCACTTCTTCCACCACACGCGCCGAGCGCGTCTTGCGATACAAGTGCAAACTCACCCGTTCGCTCGCAAAAAGCCAGCAATATCCGCTTTGTCCATCCGTCCGCCACGTCGTCTCGTCGGCATGCCGGACCAAAGCTTGTCGGTAATCCATCTTCAACTCTTCGATCACAGGCGCGCATAGCCCACCCAACCGATGCAGCGCTTGGATGAGGGTGCCATAGTTCAACTGCCAACGCGCACACACCCGCCCCAGCGGGATGCCGTGCACATAGTGTGAATCAACGATCTCGGTCAAAAGCTGATTCGACAGCAAACTCTTGGGCAAGACGCCCGGCGCGGTGGCCTGAAGCGTCACGCCGCAACAAGGACACTCTTTGCGCTCTAACCGGTAGAGCACGCGCTTGACCGTGACGGGGTCGATGTCTAACACCGATCGCTGCCGCACATCTTTCGCTATTAGTTCTGCATGACACGCCGGACACAACGGATCGACCGCCACGGTGCGGATGCAATCGGCTTCTTCCGCCGCATGCTCTTTGCGCCCAGCGCCTTTGTGGCCGGGCTTGGCGCCGCCGCGCTTCTGACTATGCTCTGCGGTCGAATTGGCTTTGACAGGGATTTGTGCGGATGGTGTGGATGAGCCAAAGAAGCCTTCCTGATCTTTCCTTTTCTGGTGCGCGAGCTTGGCTCTCAAACGTTGGTTCTCTTCGGTGAGGCGGTCAATCTCGCGCTGCTTGGCAAGACACTGCTGGCAGGTGTTGACGCCATAATCATGACTCTTTGCAAGCTGGTACATGTGAGGCTGCTCCGCACATGGCTCAATACGCGCTTGCGAGCCGGTTGTCAATACTTACCCCCAGTAACTGACCGATTAC
>JACCTF010000396.1 GCA_013812565.1 Pyrinomonadaceae bacterium
CAAGCTTACGGCTGAGGTCTTCGGCAACTAAAACCAGAAGCTCATCATGCTGAAGATAGTCGCGCATCGCCGGGAGGTGTTCATCGGCAGAGTGATCAGGCCACAGCGAAAGCCTCATCTGAAGCCACTCGCCTAAATCCGTTTCTGCTGCGGGACGAATCAACACGTTTACGTTGAGGTTAAAATGTCCGGTTACAAATTGCCGCGTTTGGCTTGCTCGGCTTCGATGGATTCAAAGAGCGCTTTGAAATTGCCTTTGCCGAAGCCCCGACTGCCGCAGCGCTGAATGATTTCGAAGAAGAGGGTCGGGCGATCTTCGACAGGCTTAGTGAATAGTTGCAATAGATAGCCTTCTTCGTCACGGTCGACGAGAATCCTGAGACGGCGGATTGTCTCCATATCTTCTTTGATACTGCCGACGCGCGCGGGCAGCAGTTCGTAGTAGCTATCCGGCACGCGCAAAAACTCGACGCCGCTCTCTTTGAGCTTCGCGACCGTCTGCGTGATGTCTTTGCAGAGCAGCGCGATGTGCTGTGCGCCGGGGCCTTGATTGAATTCGAGGTACTCATCTATCTGGCTTTTCCTGCGTCCGGCGGCCGGTTCGTTCAACGGAAACTTCATCGCATGCGAGTCATCCGACATCACTATGCTCATCAAAGCGCTGTACTCGGTGGAGACATCCTTATCGTCAAAACTCATGAAGCGCTCGAAGCCGAAGACGCGCGAATACCAATCGGCCCAGTAGTTCATGCGACCTAGTTCGACGTTGCCGACGATGTGGTCAATGCGCACAATGCCGACATCCGCGCCGGGCATTTCACGGCTTTCAAAGCCGGGAAGAAACGATCCTTTGTAATCTTTATATGAGATGAACGAATGAATGGTGTCGCCGTAGGTGTGAACGGCTGCATGACGAGCTGAGCCGTTCGTGTCTATGAGGTCGCGCGGTTCAAGCGCCGCGCTCGCACCGCGTTCGACGGCCTGCGTGAAAGCGAAGTCTGCGTCCTCAACATGGAACGCGATGTCGCGCACGGCGTCGCCATGCTTCTTGATGTGCTCGCTGATTTCGCTCTGAGAGTCGAGCGGCGTTGTCAAAAGCAGTCTGGCTTTGCCTTGTTCGAGGGCATACGAAGTGCGGTCGCGCTGTCCGGTCTCTAATCCGGCATAAGCGATTTGCGAGAAGCCGAAGGCTTGACGGTAAAAGTAGGCGGCCTGCTTGGCGTTGCCGACCCACATTTCGACGTGATGAATCTTCTTGAGTTTCAGCGGGTTTGCAATCATCGTCGCCCTCTCTCCCAATGCCTTGATTAACTAAACTTATCGTAGCAAAAGAAGAAAGCCGAAGTCTAATCGCAGGCTTCCACGCCGGTAGTGGCAAGCTGCTCCGTAAACATCCGAAGCAAGGTTTGTTCAAATAGTGATATTGATCTTAGCGTCGTTGTATGAATGGAGCTTTGCCGGCAAGCGATGACCTAAACGAATTCTCAAGTTGAGCATCCATTTGTGTGACGATGCCATCTTAACCCCGATCAGCCTTTAACTTACGGCATGGTTATGTAAGGATGGTGCCGAAATAAAGTTTCGGATTATTTAGCGCAATCCGATTCACCATCTCACCGCGTATATATTTTTAGTGCATTTGCACGAAAGCAGATGCATTAAAGATAATTACCAACAGCCCCTCCCAAAATCACTTTGACGGATTTTCAAATGCTCAACTAGAGTGCCTTGAGAAGTCGTTAAATCATTGCCTCATAAGCGTCCTCTGTCAGATACCGGCTATTACGCTTAGCTGTGTTTTGGGATCGGCTTTAACGACCGAAAGGATTTGAAGTTTGAAAAGAATAATTCCAACGCTGCTACTTGTTGTCGCAGCGCTCGCGTTCACCACATCAACTGCCCTCGCCCAAAAGAACCCAATGGTCGGCGGCGCGGCAATGTATAAGCAGAAGGACATCGTCGATAACGCGATGAACTCCAAGGACCACACAACGCTGGTTGCTGCGGTCAAGGCCGCCGGGTTAGTTGAGACGCTGAAAGGGACAGGTCCTTTTACCGTGTTCGCTCCGACAAACGCCGCTTTCAGCAAGCTTCCTGAAGGCACGGTTGACACTCTGGTAAAGCCTGAAAACAAAGAGATGTTAACCAAAGTCCTAACCTACCACGTCGTGCCCGGTAAGTTTAATGCCAAAGCGATTATGAAGCAGATCAAGGCGGGTGGTGGTACGGCCAAGCTCACGACGGTTAGCGGCGGGACGCTGACCGCTACGATGGTCGGTAAGAATCTTATGTTACGAGACGAGAAGGGCGGCATGTCGCACGTCATGATCTCCAATGTCTATCAGTCGAACGGCGTGATTCACGTTGTCGATAGCGTCTTAATGCAGAATTAAGCGCTAGGACATCAACCGCTCAGAAAAGGCGTTTCCGCGATGAACGGAGACGCCTTTTCTCTATGTCCTCAAAGGCAGCGCGCCAAGAAAGTACGATACTCGTAGAAGCTAAAGAAACAGCCGATTCATCACTACCATTAGCGGCTTGATTTAGTAAGACACGAGTAATTGAGGGCGGATATTACGAGGCAGAGACGAATCACCGTGCCGCCTTCCGCGCTTGTTGCATTGCCTGATTCTCCGTTGCTTCTCCTGATCCCTGGTGTGCAAGATCATGACTCGCTTCCGGCTCAAACCGTACCTCTCCACTTTCAAGCTGCATCGCGATGCG
>JACCTF010000128.1 GCA_013812565.1 Pyrinomonadaceae bacterium
GGATGGACGCGTGCAGCAGCATTACCAACCGCACTACGAGGTGATCACTTCGCCGAACCAGGTGCAGATCTATGAGGAGTTGATCCAGAACGCTGAAGGGCGGTTCACCACCAACTTCATCCGCCGCGACGAGACGGTGAAGGACAATCGGTTGTTGCCGCTCGGCTGGACGAAGAATGGGCCTGACCCATCGCTCAATGGGCGGTACCTTAAAGCCACCTACCCGGATGGTGAGGCGGTAAACGACCCGGATTATCAAGAAGGCAATGCGGGGACGGACCGCCTCACCTATCTGATCTTGCTGCCGGTGGGAGTGGCTCCTAATCAATGCACAGTGCAGGCCACGCTGTACTACCAGGCGATCCCGCCCTACTACCTCGACAACCGGTTCCGGGGCGTCCCCGAAGGTGCGGCGACGAAGCGTTTGTACTACCTGACGTCGAACCTCGACCTTGCCGGGACGCCAATTGAGAACTGGAAGCTCAAGGTCGTCTCCGCGGGGGCTCCGGTCCAAGGTCGTTCCCGCCCGCGCCCTCGTCCTCGGCCATGAATATCGCAAGACGGGTTAGCAAGTGGGGTCGGTGCTCGGACCTCACGGAAGCACAGGCTGAGCCATAGACGTGCAAGCTGAGGCGAGGTGAAGCTGTTGATCATGGAAGACAACGCGGCCCGCCCGGCGCGTGATCAAGAGCATTGTGGTGAGTCTCGCAGAGGAAATCCACGAGGATGCGATCGGCGCGGAAGCGTTGACGGCTTACACCTGGGTTCTCCATGTCCGGCTGGCCGAAAGTTGCTAATAAAGCCCGGCTGGTCAACCACACCTCGCATGTCAATCGTCTGGAGGAGGTATGTTGATAGTAAAGTTAATGCTGATCGTTCTCATCTTCAGCCTTTCAGGAATCAGAGAACCGCGCGCGGGCGCAAGCCGGATCGATGCCCCGCCTTTCTCGAGTCAGAGGCCTGCAGCAGCAAGCCAAACTCCTGCAGACGAGGACCAGGCTCCTGAAGAAGATGAAGTAGAGCTGTCAGGCAAGAAGAAGAAGTTTACGCCCGCCTCATCCTTGAATGAAGCCGTCTATCTCTCGTCCCGCGAGGACCGGAACACCGCCGCCTATCTCGATCAGGCCAAGGCGCTGCTCGAGCGTGAAGCGGACGTGAAAGCCACGGACGCCCAGGATCGCACCCCCCTGCACTGGGCAGTGATCGGCAGCATGTACGCCGGAAAAAATCTGGCCGCTTCCTACGTCGATGTAACCGAGCTGCTGATCGCAGGCGGGGCGGATGTGAACGCCGAAGACGTCTACGGCAACACGCCGCTCGACTACCAGGAGATGTCTTCTGCACAGGAGATGTTGGAACTGCTGTTGGAAGCGGACGCGCACTACGGCACCGGCCAGAATGAATTCGCGCGGTTGGGAGAATTACTCCGTAACGTTTCAACCGCCGCGAAGGCGGGTGACATCACCCAGGTGCGTGCGGTTCTGGCGGCCGACCTGCCGCTCTCGACCACGCTTCCCGTCAAGCTCATGACCGCAGTGGCGAGCAACCGGACCCGGGCCGGCGACACGGTCGAAGCCGTCGTCGCCGCGCCAGTCGTCGTTGATGACCGCGTCGTCATTGCCCCGTGGACTAAGATCGAGGGGACGGTACTGTACGCCAGCAAATCGCCCAACCGCTTCGAGCGCTCACAGCTGGTGCTCGACTTCGCGAACCTCATCAACCCCGACGGTACACGGACGCGGCTCGCCTTGCGCGTGACGGACGTCGACAACGCCAGAGAGTCGGTTGAGCTGAATCGCATCATCGGCGTCTCCTACCCGAACAACGCCCTCAACCAGAAGAAGGTCAGCTGGGGCAGGCGCCTCGCGGGCATGGCCTTCCCCGCCTTCGGCTACGCGATGGAGGCGGCGACAATCGTCTACCAGAAGAAGTTCAATCGCGAGATCCGCTTTGATCCCGGCACCGACATGACGCTGGAGGTGCGGATTCCAGCCAGGTTGAACGTCCCTCCGGACGTGAAAGGGTGGCCGAGGTTTACGCCATCCTCCGAGCTGGTCAAGCTGGTGAACTCTCAGCCGCAGCGGGTGGGGACGGCGAAGGGCGAGCCCGTGGATGTGACCAACGTGATGCTGATCGGTCCGCGGGAGAAGGTCGAAGCCGCGTTCCGCGAGGCCGGGTGGGCAGACGCCATCAACCTTGGTGCCAGATCAGGGTTGAAGACCTTCACGGCCATCGTGTTCAAGCAGGGGTACGACCAAGCACCGTTTTCCAACTTATATCTGAGTGGGCGCGCGCCCGATATCACTCTCCAGAAGCAGCTCAACACGTTCGCCAAGCGGCACCACATCCGCATCTGGAAGGTCGGGGTCTATGAGGGGCAAGAGGTGTGGGTCGGTGCTGCGACCCACGACATCGGGATGGGGATTGACCGCAAGGGAGCGAAGCCGCACTGGTATCACACGGTGAACACACATGTAGACAGCGAGCGTGAGAAGATCATGAACGACCTGCTGTTCACGGGCAAGGTGAAGGACTACTGCCTGGTGGAGCGCCCCCAGATGCCGAAGCGGAACCTGACGCCCGCCCAGAACAGCCGCGACACGGACGGGCGGATGCTGGTGCTGCGAGCAATATGAGCTCGTCGGCGAGTCATTGCCGACGAGTAGCTGAGTGTGGTCAGCAGCGAGTGGAAATAACTACTGGAGGAGCGATGAACAAGATCATCAAAGCAGCTATCGTGGTTCTCTCTTGCGTCGGGCTCGCCGTAGCGGATCAAAGCGCGGATGCGCAAAGGTCTTCGCAGGTGATCAACGCGGAAGCAGAATGGCAACCTGGCATGCAGGTGATGCAAACGATCACGCAAAGGTGTGGGTCCGCGCCGGATTTCGGCGAATGCTTCGTCTCACAGATGCAGAAGGCAGGTGCCTCGCCGCAAGCCATCGCCTTCACCAAGCTGACGGAGAATACCGGTTACCTGCGCGACTTTCGTGAGGCGGGACGGGTCGATGTCGCTTATGTCGATTACCCGTTCCGGGCCAACGAGAACCAAGGCTGCCTGCTGGTCAATGGTGATCCTCATGTAATTGACGTCGATGACACGAGCGCCATTCCCAAAGATGACCTTCTGAAGAACGCACGGTATGCCGAACTGGCCCAGAAGTATCCGAACATCACGATCTTCCCGGGAGATCGCAATGGAACTGATTACCCGGCTACGGAGAAATTGCCTGATGGTGGGCAGCGGTTCATCGTCACTTACCGTCTGCTGAACGGTTGTCATGCTTGTGAACGGGTTGGTGATGCCAGTTTCGCTTTCGATTTTGACCCGACGGGCAAGTTCTTAGGGGGAAAGTTTCTCGCTGTAGAGGAGACCCGAGTTGCGGCCGCACAGCCGAATGAAGGTGAGGAGGCAGGCGGAGGGCAGGCCGGCCCGATAAAACCTCTTAAAGAGATGGTCGGTCAAGAGTTCACGCTGCGGCTCGCATCGAACCGGACGACCGGGTATCAATGGCAACTGGCCGAACCACCAGATGAAGCAATCGTGAAGTTAGTCGGCACCAAATACGTTGAACCCAAAACCAAGCTTACGGGCACTGGCGGTGAAGAAGTCTGGAGTTTTAAGGCGGTGGGCAAAGGGAAAGCTCTCATCACCATGAAGTATCAAGCCCGTGGGAGAAGAACACTGCCCTGGCAAAGAGCACAGTCTTTGTGGTTCACGTCGAACAGGTTTAGCTTGACGAAAACGTGAAAAATTATGCTGACGCTGCTATGGGCTGTCATAATTATCGTTGCGAGCGTTTTCGCCGCGCTCGGGCTCCTTCTCATCTTGCGGCATCGCTGGTCGCTGGCGAAGATGCAGAAGGCTAATGACGCCACAGCCTTCTACATGACCGTCGCCGGGACGATCTACGCCGTCATCCTCGCCTTCATGCTCACGAGCGTGTGGGAAGACTTTCAGGACGCGAAAGTTAACGCGGAGCAGGAGGCGAACGCACTCGTCAACGTCTTCCGGCTCGCTGGCACCCTCCCCAGCCCGCCGCAGGGTGCGATCCAAGTGGCGGCGCGCGCCTACGCCCAGGCGATGGTCAGCGAGGAGTGGCCGGCGATGGCGCGCGAAGAAGTGAGTCCGCGCGGCGTGGAGTGCGTCGAACGCCTGTGGCGGGCCGTGACGCAGGTCGAGGCAGGCAGCCTTTCCGAGCAAGCCGCACTCCAGCAGGCGCTGCAGGAGTTGGCGAAGATGACCGAGCACCGCAGGGTCAGACAACTCCAAAGTCGATTTAAGATGCCGGTCATTCTCTGGCTCGTGCTGATCTTCGGGGGTGTGGTGACGGTCGCGAACTCTTGCCTGCTCGGGGTGGAAGACGCGCGCCTGCACATGCTCTACATCGTC
>JACCTF010000402.1 GCA_013812565.1 Pyrinomonadaceae bacterium
ATTAGCAAACACGCTTTCCAACGGGTGCGTTTACACTATCCATGCATTTACACGGTAAGCAGTTTTACTGCTCCTGCCATGATTGTTGTTTCCACCGGGGGAAGTTGATGCTAACTAAGATGGACAAGCCAAATGCCCCCAATGCTGGTGGGCAAATCGTCGATGAACAACTGCGTCCGCTGATTGAGTCGGAGAAATTGCTGCTCAAGCAACTTCACGAACTGGCCATAGCGGGTGGACACACGGAAGATGCTCGTCGTTTAAGTGACATTCTAGCGGGCGTCGACGAACTGTTTTTGCTTGTTATCGTTGGTGAATTCAATGCGGGTAAATCGTCGTTCATCAACGCCTTGTTCGGCCACAAGACGCGCGTTGAAGGTCCTGTTCCCGTTGATGATCGCATTACGATCATGCGCTACGGCGAACAGACCGAAGATCAAACCATCAGCGCGTTTGTGACTGAGAGTCGCGCGCCCATCGAATTCCTGCGCGACATCGCGATTGTTGATACGCCGGGCACAAACTCTGTCATCCGTCAGCATCAAGAGATCACCGAAGATTTTATCCCGCGCGCCGACCTCGTTCTGTTCATCACCTCGATTGATCGTCCGCTGACTGAGAGCGAGCGACAGTTTCTCTCGTACATTCAGCACTGGGGCAAGAAGATCGTTATTGTGCTCAACAAGATCGACACCAAGGATGACGCTGAGATTGCGGAGGTCACACAGTTTGTCGATGACAAATGCCGTGAGCTGCTCGGCTTCAAGCCGCTGATCTTCCCCGTTGCGGCGAAGCTCGCGCTGAGCGCTAAACTCGGCAGCCACCCACGCGATTGGTCGCGCAGTCGCTTCGAGGCTCTTGAGGATTACATCTTTCACACCTTAAGCGAAGGTGAGCGGCTGCGCTTAAAACTTTTAAGTCCGCTTGATTCGGCAAACACCGTCGCCGATAAATTGAGCGCCGAGTACGGGAGTAAGCTTGAACTGCTTGCCGATGATTCAACCAAGATCGCGCGTATCGAAGATCAACTTCAAACCGCACGCACCGAGATGCAGTCCAACTTCCAGAAGTTCATCCTACAGGTTGATGGACATGTCATCGAGTTGCGTGATCGCGGGATTGATTTCCTTGACCGTCACATGCGCGTGCGACACTTAAATCTGCTGCGCAGCGAATCGCAGTTTCGCGAAGCCTTCGAGCGTGAAGTGTTAGCCGCTTGGCAGCGCGAACTGGACCAGACGCTGAACGAATCAGTTGATTGGTTGGTGCGCAACAACATGCGTTTGTGGAACGACACGCTGGAGTATTTCAACACACAGGTGCGAAAGACTGAGTACGATTCGCAGGTTGTCGGGCGCGTCGGAGGTCAGTTTGTGTACGAACGCGAAGAAGTACATGCGCGAATTCGCCGCGAAGCAGAAGCGCGGGTCAGCTCGCTGGACCACCGCGAGGAATGCCGCCGAGTTATCAACAGCGCACTCGGCGCGCTACAGCAATCGTTTGGACTGGGAGCCGGTGCGGTCGGTCTCGGCTACGTGCTGGCGACTATATTTACAACTGTCGCCCTGGATGTAACCGGTATCGCGGCGGCGACGGTCCTCTTTGCGGCAAGCTTCTTTATTCTTCCATACAAGCGTCGGCGCGCAACGGAAGAGTTTCGCGCCAAAACGGAAGCGCTCCGCGGTGAGCTACGGCGCGCCTTTGAAACGGAATCAAACAGGGAGATCGACCGCGCCGTGGATAACGTCCGCGGGGCGCTCGAACCATACACTCGCTTTGTTCGCGGCGAGCGCGCCAAAATCGAGGAGCGCAGTTCTATTCTCGTTAATACACGCGAGCGCCTGCTGGTGCTTAAGCGCGAAATCGAAAGCGTTGTTGCGGCAGATTCAAAGGCAAGTATGAGAAGTTAAACATTTTGATGATTAACTTTCCTCACATGGAAAACTGGTCAGAGAAGTTTTCTTCAGTAGCGATTGAGGGGTTGCGCGTCAAAAGTCGTTTTATATTTCATCTTCGCTTGCATCTGTGCGGATGAATTCATTGACAACCCAGCGTGCCTCCTCCGAGCCATACTCTTCGGCTTGACGTTTGATCGCTTCGCGCGCGATGCGTGAATCAACCGGGTCGCCGAGTAGTTCGACGAGTGCCGAAGTAGGCATTTGCATTAAGGCTTCCTGAGCGATGATGCGGACGGCTAAATCAGGAACACGCGCTAGTTCGCAAACTTCGCTTGGGGCGATACGTGCTGTTAAGGTATCAGCCAAACTATCAATGCAACGATAGTCGCATAAATGAAGCGCGCGTTTGAGCAATTGCGCAAAGACCTCGGCTGATCGTGCTTCATTGCGCAGAACAGTGACACATACTGCCGCCATGTGAAGAAGCTCGCGCAACTGTTCAGGATTTAAGGCGAGCGCACCAGCCTCTGCAGCTCGCTCATCAAGCGCTGTTAACAAGCGGCTTAATTCCCACTCCGCACGAGCGTCATAAGGTACATTTGCCCGCGCCCCTGATGAAGTCGCAGTTGAGAGCAAAGCACGTTCAACAAGGTTGCGCGTTGTGGGAAGCAGAGCCTCCCACACGCTTGCCACCTGCCCACCGAGATTCTGAATCGTCATCCCTATACTCTTTTGCATAAAACGTTCTCTAAGACGATGGAGGTTCGTCAAAACGCTTCCAATATACCGCGAACAGAGTGGAGAAGGCGAACTAAGTATGGGAGGCTGGAGATGAAAGAAAAAAAGCGGGAAGTCATGCAGAAAGAGTAAATTCACTCTTCGCTCGGCAGCGCGTCTGGAGAATCTGTTGCTGTGCCGTTGTAATCGATGATCTCCGTTATGTCAGCCAGCAGCACTTTCACGATGCCTCCATCGGGTCGTTCAATCTTGACGCTCGGTGCCGACAAGGCTTGCGTTGTTTTCATGCTGCGGACAACGCCGCGCACGCGGTCGCCGTCTTCCGTTACAATTTCTACATTATCTTTGCCATAAAGCGGTTGCAGTGCGGCGAGAGCTTTGGTGACTTCCACTATAAAATTACCGATCTTTCTTCAAATTGTATGGTGAGGCCTTTTCGTTGATGTCGCTTCGATGAATTATACCTTCTGACGCTGATACTCGTGAAAATGCTAAATGCCGGAAACACTCAACCCTACGCCATAAGCCATGAGAGAGGTGTTGGTTACGAACCTTGATAACTTTCCGGTTATTTCATCTGGGCGGGAAGTTTATGCCACACATGACCAACGTGCAACCGTATGACTTTTATTGGGACATGGTGAAGACGCTCAAATCCGAAAGCTTGGGGACAGTGCCGGTGAAAGCCGAATGAATCTACGTTTGTCGCGAGTCACCGCCTCGGCTATTCGCCGCTACTCCCGGCCCGTGTAATCGCGCAGACGCGCTTCCATTTCACGCCGCACGTCCTCGCGATCATCTTCTGCTTCATCCGGCTCAAACACCTCAAAGAGCGCGTAGGGCGTTTCGGCCACAAGGCGCAATTCCCATGCTTCACGCCCGCCGTGCGACGCGCGTACAAACCACATTGCATCCACTGCCGCTTCGCGCACTTCAACCTCTTGGAAACTCGCATCGCTGCTTGCGTCGGACGATTGTGCAGCGGATCGTTCCGCCCCACCTGCTTGAGCAAGATGTAATTGGACGAGGGTTTCAGGGCACATCAGCACACGGGCTAAGCGCCAATCATGCTTGCGGTAGATAACGGCAGCTTCGTGAAATCGCTCGATTTGATTCATTCATCACGCCTTTCTGCACACGGAATCAACTTTTCGCGTGACGCATTCGAGCATACTGTAAATTTAGCGCGAGTCGAAAGCATCGGCACAATCAATTGACCACGTAACGTATCATCTTTATGATGCGCCCTGCGTGCGCCTCGTGATTATCGGGTCACTTTCGCGCCATTGTCTCGTCGCTGTCTTATCATTGCCTCATCACTGCCTCATCACTGATGGTCACGTGCTGCACAGCGATTGTCAGTCGAAGCAGAACAAGCGTTCGGCGCGAATGCGGATAAGTTAATGCAACCTCCAATTGTTGATCTCTCAGAGAAAGAACCGGAGGCTCTTGCCGCGCCTTTCTATGCGGCGCTCAGAGAAGCGCTCGAGCGGCGGAAGTTGAAGCTGGAAAACGTTTGCCCACCTAGCGACAGGGTGGCGCGGCGCGTGCTCGAAGAGTATGGCGCGATCTTTATCGCCACTGAAAAAGTGCTCGTGCCGCCTGTCTGCATCTTCACGAGCGAAGAAGACGTGCTGCGGTTTCAAAACAGGGCGGGAGTGTGCACTGAAGTAATCGGCGAAGTCTCTATTGAATTACAACCGGCAGCAATGGAGGCTTTGCTCGCGGCGCGTCTCGAAGTCCACGAGCATGATCTTGACATCACGCCGCGCGGTGGTGCGGAAGCCGCGCGCCGAAGCTACACGGATACGCTCAGATTGTGGGACTCGCGCATTCTACCGGCGCTCGATTACTGGACCGAATGCAATCGCTTGTCCGACGACCGAACCGCAACGCTTCGCTGTCTGGAGCCGCACAAGCAGGTCGCCCATGTGCTTGAACTAGAGGAAGCGGGCATCTTTTTCAGCAAAGATTTTTCAAAGTCTGTGCTTTACTCGGTCGCGGCTCCGGGAGCGTCGCAACACCTGTCAATGCTTGCTTTCGATGCAGCGGAGTTTAGGGACGCGCATGTGCGTCAAATCCTCGCGCGTCACGGTTGGTTTCAAACCGTGCGAAGTGATCTACCGCACTTTACTTTTCTCGGCGCGCGTGAAGAAGACCTGCCCGGTCGCGGACTCCGCCGCATTGAACAGGACGCACAGGTTTTCTGGGTGCCGAACCTCGGTTGAATCAATTTTTTTCAACGTCTCTTCAAGGAGAATCGGATGGCTTACTGTATATCTTGCGGAACAGATAACGTTGATAACTCGCGTTTTTGCAGCCGGTGCGGTGCTACTCTCGCGCCCGCGCCCGGTGCGTGGCGCGCAAGCGATGAACCAAACACTGAACCGAATAAGCCGCCGTTAGGCGAAGCGCCCAACCCGCCCCCTGTCACCGGCACTTACACGACGCCACCACCGACGAATTATCCTGCGTACAACCCGTCGCCGAACACTACGCTGCATCGGCAGGCGTTCGGCACAGCGGACGTTGTGCACCCGGCGATTCCAGCGCTGATCAGCTTCTTCTTCCCCGGCCTCGGCCTTCTGTTTGTGCCGAACAAAGTAGGACCCGGCGTCAGCATTTTCGCCGGATATGTTGCGCTCAACATCGTGCTTTTTATTCTAGCCCTTGTCACTCTTGGTATTGGTAGCTGCTTGTTTCTCGCTGTGCCCCTGCTCAACGTCGCCGCCGCAGTGCATAGTTATGATGTAGCGGCCAAAGAATCAAACGGTAAGTACCAGCCGGTGCTTTTTAAATAACAATGATGAGTGATGAGTTGAAAGGCGTAAATCGTGAATCGTTGATCCAAGGAATCCGGCTTTATCTATTTACGATTTACCATTGATGAGTCTCTTGCTCATTACTCATCACTTTGTATAGACATGTTTTACTTGTGCGCTGCTCTCTACCGTGCCGCGATGTTTGGAGGCGGTTTCTTCTGCCACCAACTTCCTGAGCGTTCGCCACATCTCTGGAACGTACAACTTCCCGTGTGTTGGCGGTGCGGTGGGATCATCGTTGGAGCCGTCACCCTTCTTCTCTCGGTGTTTGTAATAAAGCGGTTGCCACATCTCGTCTGGAGTTTGGCGCTGGCCCTCCTGCTGCCGTTTGATGTTTTAGCGACTATCACCGGCGTGTGGAACGGTAGTAATACGGTCCGCTTAATGACCGGCTTGTTATGGGGGGCGTTCGGCACGAGTGTGCTGTTGCATTTGGCGAAGCGCCGCAGTGATGATCTTGCCGCTTAAATCCACTATTTGCTCCGCTTCGTAAAAGTGCTAGACTCGGCGCAACGTTTTTCTCTCCCGTCTCGTATGGAATAAAGAAGAACTTTCCATAGGCGCTCTCTCGACTGTGGGTTTTGCTGTAATCCTGAGTTATCACCCGGCCGAAGGTGACCCTTGAATTGAACTAGAAGGGGCCGAACATGGATGTTCCCAACATAGTTGCTGAACGCTACCGCATCGAACGCGAGATAGGCAGCGGTGGCATGGGCACTGTCTACTGCGCGACACACCTCGGCCTCGAACGTCCCGTCGCAGTCAAAATACTCAAACCGGAATTTGCTGCCTACCCCGCGGTCGCCGAACGTTTCATGCGCGAAGCACGGACGATGGCGAAACTGCGCCATGCGCGTGCCGCCGTAATCTTTGACGCAGGACGTCTGGCAGATGGTCGACCTTTCATTGTGATGGAGTATGTTGAGGGCATCACGCTGGCCGACATGCTGGCACGCGACCACACGTTCGCGCCCGAACGAGCCGTATGTATCGCGACGGAGATTTGCGATGTGCTCGCGGAAGCGCACCGCCTCGGCATTGTGCATCGTGATCTGAAGCCATCGAACATCATGCTCAACAATCGCGGCGTTTGCGTGCTCGACTTCGGCATCGCCAAAGTTCTGGCAACTTCGGCTGATGCCACCAGGACGCATGCCACAACCGAGGCAGGAATGATCATCGGTACGCCGCGCTACATGTCACCGGAACAGTGTATGGGGCAGATGGTTGGCCCGGCCAGCGACCTCTATAGCCTCGGCGTGTTGATCTACGAAATGCTCGCGGGCCGTCCTCCCTTTATCGATGCTTTGTCTTCAGCAGTGATCGTCAGGCAAGCCAGTTCGCAACCGCCGCCGCTCCCTACGCTGTGTCCAGGGATTCCGCGCTCCCTCGCCCTCGCCGTTCACACCCTACTTGCCAAAAATCCGTCGAACCGTCCGGCGACAGCCGAAGAAGCGAGCCTCCTGCTCAATCGAAGCATCACCAAACAATCGCTGGTTGCTTCAACAGTAATGCCTTTTGCTTCAACCATCGCGCTCTTAAACCACAGCCGTTCAGTCGCCGCACGCGCTTTGACGTGTGCGACAGTTATTGCCATGTTCGGCGCGTTGCTGCTCGTGTGGGCGCGCAGTGAACCGAGTGCGCATAAGAACCGGCTGCTTCGGGGCGCACCGTCCGAGGTCTCAAGCACTACTGCAACAACAGGAAACAAAGCGTCGCTGTCTAGGGCGCAACCGATCCCGCTCGCGTCTGCACACCGTATCGCTGCCTCTCTTGTAAACACCTCCATTGATGAAGCTCACATCGCTCGAACGCTCAGCGGATGGACCATCGCTGCTCTCTACACCGAGCCTCGAACAGGAGCGGCGCACCTCTCCGTCGTGGAACAGCGCAATGCACGTTACCGCGTGACGGCGCGCACACCGCTCGACGCCGCAAGCTTTCACAACGCGACTTGGACTGCCGAAACAAAAGATGTCGATGGAGACGGGTGGGACGAGGTGCTCTGCACCGGCACAAACATGGCTGGCCGCGTCGTTAAGCATCGCCTGCTGCTGTACATTCCGCGCACACGCCAAACCTTCAGCGTGCGAATCGAAGCGAACAATCAGCAATCCAACCGGGTGCGGTTGATTTGGCCGCCAAGCGCCTTCACGCAAGGAGCCGCGCCCTTCCGCACGGCGCTTCGGCAACGCGCTCTATCACTTCTGGTTCCTTCTTAAAATCGTAGTCTCTCGTGCGCGCACAAGCAGCTTCATGTTGATGAGGCGAACGAAAATAAAGTTCCCAAAACAGGAGCGCTTTTAGGGGGCGCTATTGGTTCGGTGATTCCTGGGGCGGGTACTGCCGTCGGAGCAGGAGTCGGGACTCTCGATGTCAGCGCCTTCAAATCTTCGCATTAGAAGTCCCAGCCCCCAATCCAAGAAACTCTCCGGCAAGCGAATATCAGTAGCTATACAACTGCGTGATGGCCTGCGCGACGTCTTCCACTTGCGGCAGGATCGCGTCTTCCACCTGCGGGGCGTAAGCGACAAAGGTGTCGAGCGCGGCGACGCGGCGTACGGGAGCATCCAGATATTCAAAGAGTTCATCCGCGATACGTGCGGCTATCTCGGCACCGAAGCCGAATGATAGCGAGTCTTCGTGCGCGATGATGACTCTGTGGGTTTTGCACACGCTTGCGACAATTGCTTCCCAGTCGTAGGGGACGAGCGTGCGTAGGTCGATTACCTCGACGCTGACGCCCTGCTGCTCAGCTTGCTTGGCGGCGATGAGCGAGCGTTGAACCAGCGCGCCATAGGTGATGATGGAAATATCTGTGCCTTCGCGGACACGTTTCGCTTTGCCGAAGGGGATCATAAAATCGTCGGGCGGGTATTGCGATTTGTTGTATGCCTGACGATAAAGATGTTTGTGTTCGAGGAACAGTACGGGATCGTCTGTGCGGATCGCGGTGCGGAGCAGTCCGTTGGCGTCGAGCGCGTTTGATGGATAGACGACGCGCAACCCCGGAATCTGCGTGAAGGTCGTGACACCAGATTGCGAATGATAAACGGCGCCGCCCTTCAAATAGCCGCCGATGGGAACGCGAATGACGACGGGCGCTTTCCACTCGTTGCCGGAGCGCCAGCGCAGCAAGGCAAGCTCGGTGCGAATCTGGTGGAAGGCGGGCCAGATGTAATCGAAGAATTGAATCTCAACGACGGGCTTCAAGCCGCGCGTCGCCATCCCGATGGCGCGCCCGACGATGTTGGCTTCCGCCAGCGGCGAGTTGAAGACGCGCGCGCCGCCGAAGCGTCTCTGTAGATTCGCCGTCACTTTGAAGACACCGCCTTTGCCTTTCACTTGATCAAGGTGCTTTTCGCGCGAGCAATCAGCGACGTCTTCGCCGAAGACGATGATCCGCGGGTCGAGTGCCATCTCCTCGTGAAGACAGCGGTTGATCAGATCAACCATCGTGCCCGTCTTGCCGGAAAGCGAGAGACCTTCTTCCGTATCGAAGTCAGGGGAAGTCGGATCAACGTCGTGTGAGAAAACAAATTGTGTCGCTGATTCCCGCGCCGGTTGCGGGCTGCGCAACGCCTCGTCAGTCGCTTCCATTATCTCGCGATCAACTTCGTCTTTTACTTCCTGCAACTCCTCTTGCGTCAGGAAGTCTTCCTCGATGAGCAATGCGCCGAAGCGTTTGACAGGATCTCTCTCCGAATCGGTAGTTCGTTCTTCGTCCGGGCGGTAAAGCCTTTCATCGTCAGAAAGTGAATGTGAATAAGGACGAATCACTTTGGCATGAACCAGCGCCGGGCCACGACGCGCTCGACAATACTGGACGGCGCGCCGCAGAGTTTCAAGCGATTCAACGGGGTCGGTGCCGTCACACTTTTCGACTAAAAGATCGGGGAAGCCTTGCACTAAACGCGAGATGTCGCCACCCGCCGTCTGCACTTCGACGGGAACGCTGATCGCATAGCCGTTGTCTTCAATCAGAAAGAGCACGGGCAGACGCAGGTTTGAGGCAGTATTGAGCGCTTCCCAAAACTCGCCTTCGCTTGTTGTGCCATCACCGGCTGAAACGTACACAACTTCGTCATCGTGAAAATTTTGAGTTAAATCTTGAAGCTCTTTGACAAGCGCGACGCGGTAGCCTGCTTCGGCGCAGCCGACCGCCTGTAGAAACTGCGTTCCCGTCGCTGAAGATTGCGAAACGATGTTGAGAGCTTTGTGTCCCCAGTGCGAAGGCATCTGCCGACCGTGAGAGCTGGGATCGGCTTCCGCGCCGACGGCGGAGAGAAGTTGTTCAAGCGGCGTCATTCCGAGTTGCAAGCAGAGCGCGCGGTCGCGATAGTAAGGATAGAACCAATCGTAGCCGGGGCGGAGCAGCATTCCGGCGGCGACGAGCACCGCTTCATGACCGGCGCCGCTGATCTGGAAGAAGATTTTGTTCTGTGCCTTGAGCTGAATCTCTTTATCATCCAAGCGACGAGACATGTACATCGTGCGGTAAATGCCGATCAATGACTCGCGGTCAATGCCACGGTACTCGCGCGCTTTAAGTTCAGTAAGTTCAGTCGTCATTATCTGCTTATCTCCCCTAATGAGTCACAAGTGAACAGTAACAAGAAAGAGGTCTTTTCTTAACTTGTCACTGTTTACTTGTGACTCAGCCTCAATCTTCATACTCGGTTTCAAGAGTCATGCGATATTCCCCGGCCATTGTCGGATGATTGTGCGCTTCGGCCGCCGTGATTCCTTGTTCGTAAGCCTCACGCGCGCGACTGCGCTGCCCGAGTTGTTCGAGCGCACGCGCGAGCATGCCATAGGCAGCACCTTCATCGTCTGCTAGTTGAAGATAGCGCTCAAGCTCTTCGACAGCTTCTTGATATTGTTCGGCTTTCAAATACTCGTTCGCTAAGCCGAAACGCACATTAGCGTTGTCGGGATCGCCTGACAGCATCTGCTTGAAGGCGTCAATACGTGAGGTAGCCATTTGAATTCTTCTCAGAGGGGTTTGGAAATTGAGATGCCCTGATAAAGGCTTCATTCAATAACCGGTGGCGCAGCGATAACGATAACTTCTACACACGCTTTCAGAAACTTTAGGGCACGAGCGTCTGCTTACCGGTGGTTATTAACTTGGCGATGGTTTGTAATTGCATGTTGGAAGTGCCTTCGTAGATCGCGCCGATCTTCGAGTCGCGCCAGAATTTTTCAACCGGGTAATCTTTGACAAAGCCGTAGCCGCCGTAGAGTTCAATCGCTTTCGATGCGATGTGCTCAGCCGCACGCGACGAAAAAAGCTTTGCCATCGCGGCCTCTTTAACAAACGGCAACCCGGCATCCTTCAAGCGCGCCGCGTTATAGACCATCAAACGCGCCGCTTCCAGTTCAACGGCGAGTTCCGCTAGTTGAAATTGTACGCCCTGAAATTGGTTGATCTGTTTCCCAAACTGCTGCCGCTCGGCGGTATAGGAAAGCGCCGCATCCAAAGCGCCGCGCGCGAGGCCAATCATCTGCGCACCGATGCCGATGCGACCTTCATTGAGAGTCTCAATCGAGACCTTATACCCTTTGCCCATTTCACCAAGCACATTCTCTTTCGGGACCAGACAGTCTTCAAGAATGATCTCTGTAGTAGAAGAAGCTCTAATACCGAGTTTGTTCTCTTTTTTTCCGACCGAGAATCCTTCAGAGCCGCGTTCAACGATGAAGGCTGTAATGCCGCGGTAACCGGCTTCAGGATCGGCATTGGCGAAAACGATAAAGATGTCGGCTTCGCCTCCGTTGGTGATCCATAGCTTGCGGCCATTGATGCGGTAATGCTCACCGGCTGCGACGGCGCGCGTCTGCAATGCAAAAGCGTCTGACCCGGAGCCTGCTTCGCTCAACGCATAAGCGCCGACGCTTTTCTCAGCGAGCTGTGGAAGGTACTTCCGCTTCTGCTCGGTGTTGCCGTAACGCAGAATGGCGTTGTTGACAAGCGTGTTCTGTACATCGACGAGGACACCGACCGATGGATCAACACGCGAGACCTCTTCGACCGCGATAATCGCCGTAAAGAACGACGCGCCCGCGCCGCCATACTCCTCGGGCGTTTCGATGCCCATCAACCCTAGATCGAAGCAGTGTTTAATCAAAGCCGGATCGAGCTTCGCATGCTGCTCCATCTCCTCAACGCGCGGGCGAATCTCGCCTTCCGCAAACTCGCGCACGCTCTGGCGAAACATCGCTTCGTCTTCGGAAAGAACAGTGAGCGGCGTTCCCGTCGAATGGTTGCTGGTGGTTGTACTCATCACTATTTATCTCGGTGTAAATTTAACTTTGTATTGTGATCCGTGTCGCACTGCTTACGGCAGTATTAACCGTATCGGTTCAGTGAAAGACGGCGGGGAATTATATGGCCTCCCGAGCGCCGCCGTCATCCTATGCGCGTGGTTTTGCCATCTTCATTTATGTGCATTTTTAATGATGGAATAATTTCGGCTTTAACATACCGGGAAAAGGTGATATGCCGGTCGGCCGCGTGGTTAAACGAAGTTGAGGCGCGCAGTGTAATACCGTATTGTGCTCGCTTAATAGACAAGGAAGGGCTTGTACGAGCCGCGCGGTTGCTTGGTTCGCTATCGGGAGTTATGGATCAAAATCTTTCTCTAAAAAAGGCTCCACGGAAATTCGCTTGGATGGGCGTCATCTTTGCTGCGCTCGGATTGCTGCTTTTCGCTTTCTTTATTCGTAACGCGGGCCTGGCCGAGATCGCCGCAAATATAAGGAGGTTGGGAGCAAGTTTTCTGTTGATCCTCGCCCTCTCCGGGGTGCGCCAGATTGTGCGCGCGCTCGCTTGGACGCGCTGCTTTGACGCTCAGCACAACTTACGATTTCGCGATGCTCTGCGGGCGTATCTAGGAGGCGATGCGGTCGGAAACCTGGTCCCGCTCGGCATCGTTGTCAGCGAACCGGCGAAGGTTGCGTTGGTGCGTGACCGCGTCCCCGCGGAATCCGGATTGCTCGCCATCGCCATCGAAAACTCTTTCTACAGCTTGTCGGTGGCACTCTTTATCTTCTGCGGCGCAGCGGCGCTCTTGTTGAGTTTTCCGCTGCCAAGCGGCTTGCGCATGGCAAGCGTGGCGGCGCTTGTCAGTATCGTGTTTGTGCTTGGGACGGGTTTCTTCCTCGTTCGCCGTCAGTGGAAATTGCTGAGCGGCACGGTCGATTATCTATTGAAGCGGGGCATCGGGCGGCGTTGGTTGGAAACGAAGCGCGAACCGGTGCGTGCGCTCGAGCAACGCATTTATAGTTTTTATGCCGGCAATCGCAGGCGCTTCCTTCCGATCCTGTTGCTCGAAGCGTGCTTTCATCTCGCGGGCGTTGCCGAAGTCTACGTCACGCTGCTTTTAATCAGTGATCAGCCCACAACTTTGCTCGTCGCGTTTGTGCTTGAGTCGGTTAACCGTGTGATCAATGTCGTATTCAAAGTCGTGCCGCTGCGTGTCGGCGTAGACGAAGCGGGCACTGGAATGCTGACACAAGTTTTGCAGCTTGGCATAGCGACCGGCGTCACACTGGCGATCATACGCAAGGCGCGCATACTGTGCTGGACGGGCGTCGGAGTTGCGTTGCTTCTTCATCGAGGCTTGACTGTGCGCGCCGTGTGGCAGGAAGCAGCAATCGCTTCGACGAAGCGCGCAGAGATGGATGCACGCAGTTGAGAAATAGTTTAGAAGACACACTTGATGAAAAACGACAAACTACTTTTGACGAAGATCGTGCGGCTTGGGCTTGCCTTGGCCCTCGCCTTACTGATCCATGTTGATCCCAGTCGCGCTCAGCAGCGTTTACCGAAAACCTGGATCACGATTCTTTCAACCACAGATGTTCACGGCAACATACTGCCGATTGATTACTACACAAACAAACCTGACGCGCGCGGCCTGGCCCAAGCAGCGACGATTATCAAAGCCGCACGCAAAGAGAATCCGAATCTGTTGCTGATCGATTCCGGCGACACGATTCAGGGAACGCCGCTCAGCTACTACCACAACAAGCGGAACAACGAGCCGCCCGACCCCGTGATGCTTGCGATGAACGCTCTCGGCTACGATGCGATGGCGGTCGGCAATCACGAATACAACTTTGGATTGCGTGTGCTTGAGAAAGCTCGAAACGAAGCGCGCTTCCCGTGGCTCTCAGCAAACACTTACCGCGAAGGGACGGATCAAACCTACCATAAGCCATACATCGTTACGGATGCGAATGGTGTGCGCGTCGGCATCCTCGGACTGACAACGCCGGGCGTTCCCACCTGGGAGAACAAAGAGAACTATCGCGGCTTGGAGTTTCGCGAGCCCCTCGGTGAAGCGAAGAAGTGGACTGCTGTTCTGCGCGAGCGGGAGCAGGTTGATCTCGTCATCATTGCGATGCACATGGGAATAGAGCGCGATTTACGTACCGGCGAATTGAACCCCGGTCAAGTACGCAATGAAAACGCCGCGGCCGCAATCGCCGAACAGGTGCCGGGTGTGGACATTATTTTGATGGGCCATACGCACCGCGAAGTACCCTCGCTCGTCATCAATGGCGTGCTGCTCGTGCAAGCCGACAAGTGGGCCAGGCGTGTTGCGCGCGTCGATGTTTATTTGGAGAAGGACGAAGCAACAAAGCGCTGGCGCACGGGTGCGAAGCAAGCCCGGACAATTGCTGTTGATGCTTCGGTTAAAACTGATCCTGAAATAGTTCGACTCGTTGAACGATACGACCGCGAAACGCAATCGTGGCTCGGACGCGTGATCGGCGAGTCGTCAGCAGAGTTGACAGCCAAAGAAGCGCGCTTTCGTGACACGGCGATTCTTGATCTTATACATCGCGTGCAGTTGGCGACGAGCAACGCGCAAATCTCGATGGCGGCGAGTTTCAATACCCAAGCGCGCATCCCTCGTGGCCCGGTCACGGTGCGCGACATCGCCGGACTTTACGAATACGAAAACACGCTTGTGGTGATAGAGGTAACCGGTGAGCAACTGCGCGAGGCGCTTGAGCACTCTGCAAAATACTTCCGCACATACGCACCGAACAAACCGGTGACCGATCTCGTGGACGAAAAGGTTCCCGGTTACAACTTCGACATCGCTGAAGGGGTTACTTACGACATAGACATCGCGAAGCCGTTGGGCCGGCGCATT
>JACCTF010000154.1 GCA_013812565.1 Pyrinomonadaceae bacterium
CCTTTGCTGTCAACAGAATCGAAGGAGATAGAACTATGAAAATCAGTGATACGTTTGTCGCTGCCTCGCCTATCTTAACCAACTTGCTCGACGGCAAACTCAGCGGTGATTCAGTTGTCACAATCACAAAAACCGTCGGCGACCTCTCGGGCTACTGGCACGACGCGGTGGCGTTTGAACGGATTGATCATGCGATACCGCTCTATGCTACTGAGACGTGGTTTCCCGTCGAGGATGGCACCGAGGGCGCGGTGCTGTGGGGTAACACGACGCTTTTCCCTGGTCGCGTCGGCGATGAATACTTTATGACGCGCGGGCACTGGCATCGTAAACGCGACCGCGGAGAGTTGGTGGTTTGCGTTTCCGGGCACGGGGCATTGGTGTTGATGGACGAGGGGCGCGAGACACGGATGGAGAGGCTCTCGCCCGGCTCAACGCACTATGTGCCCGGACACACAGCGCACCGCACGGTGAACACGGGCGCAGAGCCGCTCGTGTTTCTGTGTGCTTGGCCCGCCGACTGTGGACATGACTATGACGATATTCTTGAGCGTGGCTTTAGTCGCCTACTACTTGACAAGGATGGAACGCCGAGTCTTGTTGCACCATGAAGCGCGCGTCCGTGTATCACTAGGGACAGGAAATATGCCACAGAGGCACAGAGAAGGCAGTAGGCAGTCGGAGGGTTTGTACTGCCTACTGCTTACTGCCTTCTTTCTTCACCCAGTGACTGCGCCTTCTGAAGCCGAGGAGACGAGCCGCGCATACTTCGCCAGCGCGCCCCATGTGTAGCGCGGCGCGGGCTGCTTCACATTCGCCAGTCGATTCTTGATCTCTTCCGGCGAGAGCGCAACGTTCAGTTGCTGGTTGTTGGTGTCGATAATGATCACATCGTCGTTCTGTAATGCCGCGATAGGCCCACCGTCCGCTGCTTCGGGGGCGATGTGTCCGATCATAAAGCCGTGCGTTGCGCCGGAGAAGCGTCCGTCAGTGATGAGCGCGACCGTGTTGCCGAGTCCGGCTCCTTGAATGGCGGCGGTGACGTGCAGCATCTCGCGCATGCCTGGTCCACCCCTCGGCCCTTCCCAGCGAATCACTACCACGTCGCCCGCGTTGATCTGGCCTGCTTTGACCGCAGCAAAGGCGTCCTCTTCGCAGTCGAAGACGCGCGCCGGACCCTGATGCAAATCCTTCTTCTGACCGGAGAGTTTGGCGACGCAGCCTTCGGGCGCGAGGTTGCCGCGCAGGATGCGTATGCTGCCTTCCTTTTTAAGCGGCGAACTGAGCGGATGGATGACCTGCTGGCCCGATGTTTCACGCGCGGCCTTTGCTTCTTCGCCGATGGTGCGACCCGTCACTGTCCGTGCTTCTTCGTGAAGCAGACCAGCTTCAAGCAGACGCTTGGCGATGACAGCCATGCCGCCCGCTTCGTACATGTCGGGAGCCGTGTAAGTTCCGAAAGGTTTGAGGTCAGCGAGCAGCGGAGTTCGGCGCGCTATCGGATCAAATTCATCGATCTTCAAATCGACGCCGGCCTCTTTCGCGACCGCGAGCAGATGGAGCACGGCGTTCGTTGATCCGCCCGTTGCCATCACGCCCGCGATGGCATTCTCAAGCGCTTGCTTCGTGATGATGTCACGGGGCAGCACACCCTTGCGCAACAAATCCATCACGAGCTTTCCCGTTTCAACGGCGACCTCATCCTTGCGCGCGTCTTCTGCCGGAACACCATTGAAGCCCATCGGCGAGACGCCCATCATCTCGAAAGCGGTCGCCATTGTGTTAGCGGTGAACTGCCCGCCGCAGGCTCCCGCGCCGGGGCAGGCGCGCGTTTCGATCTCTCTCAGTTCTTGCCCGTCGATACGCTTCGCGTTGAAAGCGCCGATGGCCTCAAAGACTTCCTGAATGGTGATCCGCCGCCCCTTGTACTCGCCGAAATGGATCGAGCCGCCGTAGAGCATCACACTCGGCAAGTTGAGGCGCGCCATTGCCATCACCATCGCCGGAATCGTTTTGTCGCAACCCGAGATGCCGACAAAACCATCCAGCAGGTGACCGCGCACAACGAGTTCGACCGAATCGGCGATGATCTCGCGGCTGATGAGCGATGCGCGCATTCCTTCGCTTCCCATCGCGATGCCGTCGGTAACCGAGATGGTGTTGAATTCAATCGGCGTTCCACCAGCGGCGCGAATCCCTTCCTTGACACGTTCGGCGAGCCGTCGGTGATTCCAGTTGCAAGGTGTGATCTCAATCCAGCAGTGCGCAACGCCGACAAGCGGCTTGGCTAAATCTTCATCGGTAAATCCAATCGCGCGGAAGTAAGAGCGCGCCGCCGCGCGGTCGGCTCCGTCAAGGAGAACGCGGCTCTTGGAACGCAGGTCGTAAGTCATGTCAGAAAGCTCCTTAAAAGATGAAAGATGAAACAGTTTTTCACTTGAATGAAACTATCACCTGCTCTGGGGTGGGCGGTAGTTGGTACAGTTCGCTACGGGAGAAACCGGCACGCTGAAACATCCGCTCAAATTCCGTAAAAGTGTAAGCATCACCGCTCGGCGTTGATGCGAGCATCACCATGCTGAACATAGCCGTTGCGGGAGGCGACACGCGGTCTTCATTGGGAACAAACTCCAGCGTGACCGCCCGTCCTTCGTCCGCCAGCGCCGCGTAGACTTTCTGCAAGAGTTGCTCGCAAGTGGGCGGATCGAAATGATGTAAGAAGTTGGTGAGCAGTATGAGGTCGTAGCCGCTGCCATAATCAACATCAAAGGCACTGCCCGCGATGGTGTGATAACGGTCTTCGACCCCGGCCTTCTGTGCATTCTCTTGTGCAACCTCCAGCACATGAGGCCAGTCGAGCGCGACGATTTCGGCGTGCGGATTATGCTGGGCAATCGCCACCCCGAACATACCGTGACCGGCAGCAACGTCGAGCACCTTCAACTTTCGGTCGGGCGTAGCGTCCACAAGCCTTGCGATTAACTGCGCGGGTAAGGCCATCGTTGAAGCCATCGCGCGCGCGAAATGAACCCACACGGGATGCTCAGGAGCAATCGTTCCTTTCTCGCTCATCACCGTACCGCCTTTGCGCACGGCGGCGGCAATATCCTTGAATCCGTCGGTCAGCATCGGCGATAGTAAAAATTCAGTAGCATCGCCGACATAGGCAGGGGAGCGCCGGTCGAGAAACATTGCTGAATCCGTCGTGAGACCGTAGCGCCCATTTTCTTTCGTGAGAAAGCCGATGATCGCGAGGTAGTCACAAAGAATGCGCATGCCGCGCTCGGTGGCTTCGTGCTTGTGAGCTAGCTCCTGAGCCGTCGCACTGCTTTCGCCGACGGCGGTAAATAGATCAAGTTCGATGGCCGCTTTGATCGCGGCCGTGCGTTGGTAAGCATTAACCGTTTCCATAAAGAGCATCGGGGACGGTTCGGCGGTATGATCGGACATAGCTAACCTCCAGGGAATTTAATCAGCTCATCAAAAATGTTAGTTGAAACTTGAGAAGCAGTCGATCTTGTCTAATGTCTGCGAGGCGTGAAACTATCATCCGGCAAGCCTGTTGGCAATCACAAATCAACCGGATCGATTTACACTATGTCAGACAAAAACTCCGAGAAAAGGCGCGAGTACCAACGCGAGTACATGAGAGGTTGGTATCAGAAAGAACAAAGCGCGGCACATCGCATATGTAAGAAATAGAGATAAGAAAATTGAAGCCTGGTTTAGGGAATACAAAAAGTCGCTCAGTTGCGAAAAATGCGGAGAGAATCATCCAGCATGTTTAGACTTTCATCATAAAAACCCAGAGCAAAAGAAATTTTCAGTCGGTAGGCCGCATAGCCGTTCAAGTATAAGAGGGCTTAAAGATGAAATCGCAAAATGCCAGGTGTTATGTGCTAATTGCCACCGCAAGCAGCACTGGGAAGAAAGAGTTATGACGCAGCAAGCACATCAAGTTCATGACAAATAAATTAACGGCGGCGATCAATAATATAATCGCTGCCGTTGAAAATTTGGTGGCGGGGGCGGAACTTGAATCCACGACCTTGTGGTTATGAATCACCTGGCGCGACCTGTCGTTGAGTATCAGTAGTGTTATGTGGTGCTTTCCTGCAAGTTTTCTTGCAGGTTTAAAGGCCCAAAATTGCGTCTCTTACTCACTC
>JACCTF010000419.1 GCA_013812565.1 Pyrinomonadaceae bacterium
ACAGCGTGGCAGCGCCGATAAAATTTTCATCAACACGTCAGGGATCGGCATGATTGAGTCGCCGGTAAACATCTCCGCCGCACGCGCGCAAGTCGGAGATAAGGTGATATTGAGCGGACTCATCGGAGACCATGGCACGACGATCATGATCGCGCGCGGCGAACTTGATTTGGAAACGGAGATTGAAAGCGACACCGCGCCGCTTAACTCATTGGTTAAAGAGATGCTAGACGAAGCCGCACGTACCTCAACAGTTGATGCGATTCATTGTATGCGCGACCCGACGCGCGGCGGCCTGGCAACGACCTTGAATGAAATCGCGCTTGCGTCCGAAGTCTGCATAGAGATTCGTGAAGACCGTATTCCGGTGCGCGAAGAGGTAAAAGGGGCGTGCGAGATTTTAGGTCTTGATCCGCTCTACGTCGCCAACGAAGGAAAGCTCGTCGCGATAGTCTCAGCCGATGTTGCCGAACAACTTGTATCGCGCATGAAAGAGAACGCTTACGGTCGTGAAGCTTGCATTATCGGCGAGGTGAAGAGGGAACCGCAGGGCATCGTCGCCATGCGGACAGGCTTTGGCGGCACGCGCATTGTGGATATGCTCGTCGGTGAACAGTTACCGAGAATCTGTTGAAATTCGATGACGCAGCAATAGGGCGCTAAAAGTGATAAGTGAAAAATCGTTTACTTGAGGAATATTTGCGACCATGATTGATTGGTTGACGAAGGATGAGGGACGAAGCCTTCGACGGTTCTTTTATGTGCGTATAGACGAAACAACCCTGCTATGGGAATCAGCGCGGCTTCTTCATCAATCGCAACATGGATTGATTCGGCGGCGATGCGTTGCACATCATCGGGATTCGACGATTGCAAACCGATTTCAATCAAACGATCAAACTTTTCGCCGACGTAGTACCAACGAGTGAAAGGTCGGCTGGATTTGGAATAGTAAATTAGCGCGGGGAGAAAAAGCGGGTTGGCGTCGTTCTGGTTTGAGATTGAGAGATTTATATCGAACTCGCCGTCGTTTTGACGCGCCGCATAAGAACCGACATCCGGCAGTTTATTCCACTTAGCATCAATGCCGACTTGCTTTAGTTGGGCTTGGATAAACTCCACTGTTCCGGCATCAATATCAGGGTTTGCCAAGAAAATGAGTTGCAGCTTGCGTTCGTTCTTTTCGCGGATGCCGTCTGCGCCGACGCTCCAACCACTTGCTTCTAATAGCTCCGCCGCTTTGTTTTGGTTGAAAGCGAAACCTTTAACTTGCGCGGCGTAAACCCCGAGAATCGCGGGTGCGGTCATGTTCTGCGCTTCTGAGCCTTCTCCTTCCCACACTTTTTGAATCAAAGTCTGACGGTCAATTGCGTAGCCCAATGCTTGGCGTAACAAACGCTCAGTCAACAGCGTATGCGGTTCTGCGCCGTGTATGTTCAATTGCAGACTCATTATCAAACCGACGGGGGAACGCGCCACGGTTAAGTTCGGTTGCGCGGCGATCTGCGCGGCTTGTTCGCGCGGCAAGTCAACGATGAGGTCAACTTCACCCGCCTGTAACGCTAAGACGCGCGTCGTCGCATCCGGGATAAAGCGAAACGTGATGCGCGGCAGACGCGCCTTCTCGCCCCAGTAAGACTCGTGACGCATGACGACGATGCGTTCGTTCGGGCGATACTCAATCATCTGAAACGCGCCGGTGCCGATGGGTTTAACGGCAGGGTCAGTGTCAGAGGCAAAGATACTGTAGTTGGGATGCACGAGTTGCTGCGGCAGAGGAATGTTCGGCTTCGAGGGCGTGATGTCAACCGTGTAATCGTCAACAATCTTGACTGATTCTTCCGTCAGAAAACTGTACCCGACATTTCCTTTCGCGTATTGCTCAATAGACCACTCAACCGCCCGCGCCGTGAACTCCTGCCCGTTGTGAAAGCGCACGCCGCGCCGCAAGAAAAACCTCCAAGTGTTCTGCCCGCGATATTCCCAACTCGTAGCGAGTGACGGCTCGACTTTGTAATCCGGCGAAAGTCTGACGAGCGGTTCGGCAACGTTGACGTTGAGCGGGTACACGCCCAGACGCGCTTGGAAAGCTCCACTGACTGCGACATCCGTACCCGCGCCAACGATCAGTTCCGGCGCTTCGTTACGATTGCTCTCCTCGCTGCGCCGACAACCCGCACAGAACGCTAGCGTCAGACACAAACTTAACCACCAAGCAAAGGCGCGTCCGACATGGCGCGATGTTGAATAAACGTAGCGCATATCTATTGGAAGGAGACGCCAAATCCGCCATAGATGTTGACGCCCGGCAGAGGGTTAAAGAAACGTCTTGCCGAATCGTTGATGATGGCGAAGGCGGAGTATTTTCTATCGAAGACGTTGTTGATGCCGATGAACGGTGTGAAGCGCAACCTCCTTTCACTTTCGCGCTGGTTGTAGCCGAAGCGCAAGTTGGTGACGGAGTATGGCGGGTTTGTAAACTGATTGCCGTCGTTGGTAAAGAACCGCCCGACATATTGACTCTCGACTGCGCCGTAGATTCCCACCGGCAACTCGTAACGCAACTCGCCAAACACGCTATGCTTGGGAACGCCAGGCAGACGGTTGCCGGCGAAATTACTGATCCCGTTGTTAAATGTCTCGAACACGAAATCCGAATAAGTGTAAGACGTAGTGAAAACTAAACGCGGCGCAAGCGTCACGGAAGACGCGAATTCAAAACCCTTCTGTTTCACGTCGCCGACGTTTTGAAAAGAGTTGTTCGGGAAAGCGCCGAAAGGGCTGATGAAGTCGTTGACGTTTTGGCGAAAAACCGCGACATCAAAAGTAATGCGCTGCTGCAACAAACTGCCGCGCGCCCCCGCTTCGTAGTTGGTCGATGTTTGCGGGTCAAGGTTCGCGTTAAAGCCAAACGCGCCGCCGGGCAGGATACGCAGTTCACCGATGACCGGCGTTTCAAAACCTTGACTGAAATTGCCGTACAAAGAGAGATTGGCAAGCGGTTGATAAGCGACGCCGATTTTCGGCGTGAACCTGCGGAAGATGCGCCCGACTTCCGCTGAGTTCGTCGCGAAATTCTGTGATTGAAAACGAACATAGTCGTATCTGCCGCCCGCCGTCAGAGTCAGATTCGGCAAGATGCTAAACTCTTCCAACACGTATACTCCGGCGGTATTGGCGTGTTCGTTCAAATCCGACGTGACTAGATTCGTGACGCGGCTGGTGGTCGTGGTGCGTATCGGCGTGTTTTGATATTCGAGTCCGACAGTGAAGCGATTGCCGAATTTGCCGACGGAACGTGCGTTAAAATACCGCGCGTTGATGCCACGATTGACGAATTGTTGCGCGATGAAAACGCCAATCTGTTGAAAGGGTCCGAGACGGCGCGGAGCAATATAAGTTGTCACTTCCAGATCATCCTGCCCGAAAAGCTCACGGTGATAAACCGCTCCGAAACGAAACTCTTTCACCACCGCGAAAACGTCATTGGTGACGAAAGTCGGGTCAGCTTGGCGCGGGTCTTGTCGGAATCTGGCTTCGGTCAGTGGTCCCGGCGACTGCTGATAATTATTATCATAGTCAAAAATCAACAGCATGTTTGAGCGAGGGTTAATGTCAAAATTTAGTTTTGAATGGAAGCCCGTGTTATGGAAACTCGATTGTCTGCGATAACCGTCTTGGTCATTACGATAGACGCTACCGAAAAAACCGAGCTTGCCGTATCGCCCGCCGCCTTTGAGATGCTCTTTGAATAAACCGTAAGCTCCAAAAGTCTGCCTGTAAGCAATCGTGGTCTTTGTCGGCGGGTCTTCGGTCAGGATGTTGACGACACCGCCGGACTGATTGCCGTACAAAACCGAAGATGGTCCTTTCAAGACTTCGATGCGTTGCGCCGATTGCAAATCAATGTTGGTTAAGTCTTGCGCCGAACCGCCCGCGTTGTTTTTGGGAAGCCCATCCACCAACACTTTCACGCCGCGCACGCCGGAGCCTGCTGGACTGTTCGCGCGCGTGCCCGCGCCGCGAACGATGATGCGGACGCGCGACCCGTTGCCTCCCAATTCGTCTTCGACTCGGACGCCCGACACGCGCTTGAGCGATTCTTCCAACGTGCTGACGCGCTGTCCTTGCTGTATCTCCTCTTGCGTGATGACACTGACGGCGCTAGCAATTTTGCCGATTTCCTGTTCGCTGCGCGTGCCCGTGACGACCACCGTTTCTAATACGTCGCCCGGCTCTAGCTGTAAATCAAGGTTATAAGTTTTAGGCTCGGTCGCGTTTACGGAAGCGACTGTCAATTGGCGAAAGCCTTTCATCGAAACAATGATTTTGTATTCGCCGGGTGGCACAGGGGAAAAAGAGAACTGCCCTGCATCGTCTGTTATCGCGCGGCGTGTTTCGCTGTTGGCGGCGTTACGCAATTCGACATCCGCCCTGACAATTGCCGCGCTCTCTTGGTCAGTAACCCTTCCGGCGATGGCGGGTTGCGTTTGCGCTTGAGCGATGCGCGGCGTACTCAATAACACAAACACTGCGCAAGAAAGAAAGAGCGCACGGCGAAGCAGACCAAATCCCTTCAGCTTTCGATTAAGTTCAATTTCACTCAGCCTTGTTTGACTCCGATTCATTCTCTCGCTCCTTAAAGTTGCAATCTTTTATTTGAAGAGGGGATCAAGTTCATCGCGCAATCCGTCTCCCAGTAAATTAAACCCTAATACCACTAAGCTGATGGCGATGCCGGGATAGAGCATCAGTTGTGGCGCACTTCGCAGAAAAGCCCGCCCGTCGTTAAGCATCGCGCCCCATTCGGGCGTTGGCGGTTGCACGCCGAGACCGAGAAAACTCAACCCCGCAATGACTAACATCAGTCGTCCCATTTCAATCGTCGCCAGAACGATGATCGAAGAGATAATGTTAGGAATGATGTGCCGAACGATGATGCGCGTCGGGCTAACGCCGACGGCTCGCGCCGCTTCGATGAAGCGACGTTCGCGCAGAGAGAGTGTCAAGGCACGCACGACACGCGCATATGAAGCCCACCAAACACTGACAACTCCGATCAACACGCTCATCAATCCAACTC
>JACCTF010000453.1 GCA_013812565.1 Pyrinomonadaceae bacterium
CTTATAAATTGATTCCAAACAGTGCCGACGATTCTTCGTTTATAGAAGCATCGTGTTCAATCACGTTGTATAAAGTTGTCCGCTCAACCGGCGTGAATCCTTCACGGCGGATGCGCGCGCGCAATTCTGCTGCAGGAACATATGAACCGTGGCATGCGCCCGCGCTCCGGGATATTCTTTCTTCGATCAACGTCCCGCCGATGTCATCTGCGCCGCAGTGAAGCGATTGCACTGCCTCATCAAGGCCGCGTTTGACCCAGGCGACTGCTTGTATATGCGGCAGTTTATCGCGGAATAGAAGACGTGCGGCGGCCGTCACGTTCATCGTCTCGCGCGTCTGCGGACTTTGCAAACCGCGACGAATCGCAATCGGCGCACGCGTTGCGACAAAGGGCAGTTGAATAAATTCGGTGAATCCGCCGGTGCGGCGTTGCACGGCTTGAAGGCGCAAAAGGTGTTCGGCTCGCTCGTCCATCGTTTCAATATGTCCGTACATCATCGTCGAAGTTGTTCGCACTCCCGCGCGGTGCGCCGTCTCAACAATCTCACACCACTCGTCGCTCATCACCTTCTCATTGCACAAGCGCTGTCGCACACTGTCAACTAAAATCTCGGCGGCTGTGCCCGGCATCGAACCAAGCCCCGCCGTTCGCAGTCGCTCGATGATGTGTGCATATGAATCTCCGGTTCGCTCATGAAGAAAAGCAATCTCCTCCGGCGAAAAGGCGTGCACATGAATATGCGGAAAAGCTCGTTTCGTTTCATGGACCAGTTCGTAGTAAAACTCCACGGGAGTCTTCAAGTCTAGCCCGCCCTGAATCGTGACTTCGGTGATGCCGTAAGACAGGTGGCGCGCGATGTGGTCGAGACATTGGTCAAGCGTCATTCGGTAAGCGTCCGCTTCATGCTCGCTACGCCTGAAATTGCAGAAGCCGCAATGCTGCACACAGACATTGGTCCAGTTGAGGTTCAAGTTGACAACGTACGTCACGCGCGTTCCCCATAAAGCGCGTTTCAATTCATCCGCCGCTTGGTACATCTGACGGCACACTCCATCATCACCGACAGCAAGAAGCGCCGCGAGGTCTGCACGCGAGAGATCGTCGCCCTTGCTACTGCTTTCAATGATACGGTCTATCTCGCTCACAATTTCGTTTCCCAGTTTGGTTGTAACACCATATCCTCAAACTCGCCGCGAAGCGGTCGCATCATCAACTCGCCATTCGTCAACGAAACTTATTCTCCGTGCCGCGAAGCAATCTTGCGATGTTGGCACGATGCGTGAAAACAATCAGCGCACAGCCGAGGATTGCCGTGATGATTGTTGACCCCGGGCTTGCCGCGGATGTCGCTTTGTCGCTCAACAACCAAATCAACACAGGCAGAACTGCCGCCGCAGTGATTGAGCCGAGCGAAACATACCTGGTGGCCCACACTACACCCACGAAGACCACGCCAGCGCATGCCACGGCGAGCGGCGCGAGACCGACGAACACTCCGAGACCGGTTGCCACGCCTTTGCCGCCACGAAAGCCAAGCCATACGGGAAAGATGTGGCCCACCATCGCGGCGAGTCCAGCCAGCGCTATCCATAAACCCGCATCAGAACCCGGCGTGAGCACAGCGCGCGCTAAGATCACCCCCGCCGTACCTTTCACTGCATCAAGCAAGAGCGTCAGCAAGCCCGCCGCTTTTCCCGCACGGCGCGATACGTTGGTCGCTCCTGTACCTCCCGACCCACTCTCGCGCACATCTGCATTCTCTCTGGCTCGTACGATTAAGTAACCAAAGGGAATCGATCCGAGAAAGTATGCAGCTAGAATGATCAACACGGAAAGCATTCAATGCTCGCTTTGCACATGGTGGGAGGGATTTGGGGAAGAACTGCCGATGACTATAACAAGCCGACACAGCGCGCGACAAACAAACTAAACGATGAACAATAAACAACTAGGAGTCAGGAGACAGAATAGAAATGGCCGCCTTATCATTCTGACTCCTGTTTCATCGTTTCAAATCAATCTTCGCCGAAGCAGGTCTAGTGCCGCCTGCGAGGCGCGCCAGCGAATAAGTTGGCGGTCGCCGGGAAGCATCAACTTGCGATGCTCGGTGTGCGCATCATCGGCCAGCGCGATGAAGATTAAGCCGACCGGTTTCTCGGCTGTTCCGCCGCCGGGTCCAGCGACTCCTGTGACGCTGATGCCGAAGTCCGTCCCTGCGCGAGCTTGTATTCCACGGGCCATCGCTTCGGCAACCGGCGCGCTGACGGCACCGTGCTCGCGGATCAGTTCGGCGGGAACGCCGAGCGAGCGAATTTTAGCGTCGTTTGAATATGCAACCACGCCTTCCATGAAATAGCTGGACGAGCCGGGCACATCTGTTAACCGCTCGGCGATAAGGCCGCCGGTGCAGCTTTCGGCGACGGCGATTGTAAAACCGTTTACTGCTAATCGAAGACCGACAACCTGTTCCATCGTTTCGCCACGGAAGGCGAAGATCGCATCGCCAAGCCGCTCCTCGATCTGTCCGGCTAAACCGTCCAGCAATAGTTCAGCGTCCTGCTCTGTGCGAGCTTCGGCCGTGAGGTGTATTTCTATCTCAGTGCGATTGAAGAGAATCGTCGTTTGCGGGTTTTTGTACTGCGTATAAACCGGGGCAATGCGCTCGTCAACGGCAGACTCGCCCATCCCTGCGACGCGCAAGCTGCGACGCACCACACAGATGCCTCCGGTCTTTGCCTTTAGCTTCGGCAATACCAGCGATTCAAACATCGGGCGCATTTCGCGCGGCGGCCCAGGCAGCAACGCAAGGCTCCGGTTGTCGTGTTCAATATACATGCCGGGGGCGGTGCCGTTTGGATTATCTAAGATCTCTGCGCCTTCGATGACCATTGCTTGGCGCGAGTTGATCTCCGGCATCGTGCGTCCAAACCGCGTGAAGAACGCGCGAATTCCTTCGAGCACCTTCTCGTTCAAAAGCAACCTGCGTCCCATGGCGCGCGCCGCGACCTTTCGCGTTCGATCATCTTCTGTCGGTCCAAGTCCTCCAGTAGTTATAACAACGCGCGAGCGCCCTAAAGCCGTGCGAATCGTTTCCTCCAAACGCGCGTCGTCATCACCAACAATGGTTTTAAGTTTAACTTCGATGCCGATGCTGTTGAGTTTTTCCGTTAACCAGAGGCTGTTGGTATCGGCTCGGTCTGGGGTAAGAAGTTCTGACCCGACGGCGATGATTTCAGCAGTGATCATCAGTTTTCTATGCAGGAATGGTTAAGGTTTGGAGGGCGTGTGCAACGTCGTCTTTTGCACAAGCGCAGTGGACGTGAAGATGAAAGCGTCTTGATGTTCGCGTCGTAGAAATAATGTTCAATCGTCACTTGAAATATGTGGAAAAGCTGTTTCGACAACCATCATGCAGTCTTTTTCTCTTCCTCGTAAACATCGCGCAGAACTTCAGCAATCGGCAGACGCTGAACGCTCGTCAATAGAGTATTGCTGGCAACAGGTTTGTGTACGAGGTCATCCGATGCGGAAGCAGTTTCGCTCGAAGTTGCATGGGCAATTTGTGGAGAGGCTTGTGGGGAAGCGTGTAGAGGAGACTGTGCGGCAGCGACACTCAAGCGCTCACGGTTTTCAGCCAGTAACGACGCTGCGCGCGTGCGACGGGATCGTTCGAGACTGCGCACGGCAGCCATCGTCGGCGCAGCGACCGCCGGCTCTTGTTCAATCTTGCGTAGCACATTGACGTAGCGTTTTAGTAGTGGTGAGGGCACGAGGCAGCGGAGTTCGTCTCCCCGCTCATCCTCAACTACTGATGATAAATAATTAACAGCTCGTTCGTGATCGCCGCTGCGGCTTGCGAGTGACCCAAGCGTAAAGTAAACAAGCGGTGGCGCATCTTGCATCAGATCCAAGATCCGCTCGCCGCTTTGAATAACATCTTCGATCTCAAAGCCATACCAACGTTTCTCTTCGTCGCGCAAAATGTTATGCGCTTTTTCATAAAAATCGAAGATGCCGCCGATCTCCTGCTGCTCGGAGCGCTGCACTGCGCGCCACACAAAATAAACCACAATCGCGAAGAAGATAATCACTGGTGCAGGAATGTTCATCATCGTCATCATCGAGATGATGACAACTATAGCGAGTAACCTCTGCGTTGCTTCTTTACCTTTACTGCCCATATAACGATACCGCTTAAACCACGCGACATTGACGGCTGGAGTGCTTTCGCCCAATAAATTCTAATGCCCATCAACTTTGCTATCGCCTTGCGCGAACCAAGTTCGGGTTTTACTGACGCTCGATACGGCGGCAGATAACCCTGCCCGCTTCCGTTGTTGAGAGAGAGCCGCCAAGATCACGCGTCGTTTCGCCTTGCGCAATCGATTCACAAACAGCTTTCTCAACCGCGCTGCTTGCCTCGTTAATGCCGAGGCATTCTAACATCATTGCCACAGTGAGAATAGCGCCTATCGGTTTCGCCACGGATTTTCCGGCCAAAGGTAGCGCGCTACCGTGCACCGGTTCAAAGAGAGAGATTTGGCCTGGATGAATGTTACCTGTTTCTTGCTCTGCACGGTTGATGTTTGTTTTGACCTCAGACCCTATCCGTTTGTGTGACCGCCCCGCGATCAGATGGTGAAGTCGCTTCAACCACTGTCGCTGACTCTAAAACTTCAAACGTGTAAGTGGTATCAGCGGGTACGCAGTAGCTGTCGCCACGCCGCACCTCGAATGAATGATTATCAATGGTAATTCGCAAACTACCCTCAACAACGTAGGCAACATACTCATATGGGTTCGAGTGCTCGGGCGTTTTTGTGCCAACAGCTTCATGTTCCCACAAGCGCATCGCCATGTGTTTGCCGTTCACCAGCAATTTTTCGCCACGTCCCCCGCGCGGCGCATGTTCACCCCGCACCATCACTGTTTCCGCATGTCGCTCCATAATCCTCTATCCTCCTTGCCTAACCGCTCCTGATAACTTCAACATAAATCAACTCCTCAGAATGCTAGACAACTTTACTCACACAAGATTGGCAGAAGTAGCACAGACTTCAGTCTGTAGGTGTGCTTCTCGCAAATTAAATTCTATACCGCTTGTGTCAACTCACGCCCCAGCGCGCCTGCTCAACAAACGCCCTTCAATACGCGGCAGACTGGCAAGCACCACTTCACCAACGATCTGCAAACTTCGCGGCGATATTTTGTCTAGAGTATCTTCAGCCGTGTGCCAATGCGGGTAGGTATTGAGCTGTATAAGATCAACCGCATCTACGCCTGCGCGCAAAAAGGGTTCATGATCGTCGCCGCCAACTCCTTCTTCGCGATCAACGAAGTATGCTTCGTATTTCATCTCGCGCGCCGTCTGCCAGATGATGTCAACCAACCAACGTGTGCTCATCGGGTCGCGTCCGAGTTCCAGCTTCTTGTAGCCGATCATGTCCAGCAGGATCATGGCGCGCAGACGCTTCAACTCATTTCGATCAACAAGCTGTGCCACGAAGCGGCGACTTCCATACGTGTTATCTGGCGCGGTCGGTGTGCCGCAATCGTCCCAATTCTTGCAGAGAGCTTCCTCGCCATCAAAGAAAACAAACCAGCGGGTAAAGCGCGGTCGCTGTTTACTGGCTGTCAACACGCGTGCCATCTCAAGCAGCGCGCCCGTCGAGGAGCCGCCATCATTAGCGCCGACAAAGCCAAACTCTTTGTAGAGCTTCGTGTCGTAGTGGCTGGCAAGCATAATCACGTCGCTTGTTTCGCCTGGAAGCTCCGCCGTGATGTTTACCATACGGCGCTCGCCAACCGGAGTTTTAATGCGGAACTCATCTGTGGAAACCTGCAAGCCATAAGAACGTAGCTCGCTGATGATGTACTTACGCGTGCGTTCAAGTTCCTTTGATCCGGCGACGCGCGGCCCTATGTCAACCATCTTCTTTACATGCGCAAAAGCTCGCTCGCCGTCAAAGGCGATGCTGGAAGCGTCAGCCGCGATGGATAGAGAAGCGGTCGGAGAGGTTTGCGGCGAAGATTGCGCGCGAGTGTTCTCATTGGGCGCTGAAGAACTCTTTGAGCAGGTTTGAAGACTGAAGGGAAGAAAAAGGCAGAGTGCGAGAGAAAAGTTCGTGCGGGCACGAATGGCGCGCGGTGCACATATGCGTGTGCGACCCACAGGTGTGCGCGTTAGCGACGCTACCTTACTAAGAGATGTGATATACGAACTGTAACAGTTGCGCCAAATATGCCAACTGAGCCAACTGTAAATGCGCAGCATTGGGTTCCGGTGCAGATTATGTAGATTGCTTCTCTTTTTGCCCGGCTTCGTTTGACGTCCGCCGATGTTCAGCAGGGCGATGCGCGTCGCGTTCGCGGCGGGAGAGCCGACGACCTCTTCCGGCCATTATGTCTAGAACCTTCTCACCGACCTTCGATGGTATGTTTGAGATGGCATTAAGGGTTTGGTAAGCGGTCATCGCTTCAAACTCAAAAAGCGTCGCAAACTTTCGTTCAAGCGGCATCTCGCGAAACTCTTTGCGAAAATCCTTCACAGCTTCTTCCGGGGTCTCTTCACGCTCGGTCACCGGCACAGCGCGCAGCACAAGATCGCCGGCGCGTTCCACCTTCACTTGGCATGCGAGACGTTCGCCTGCCGCAAGTCGGTCCTGGCTTAAGTGCACGCGCTCTGCATCCGTCAAAGATGAGAGCAGCGTTGCGCCTTCCTGAACAACAACGGCGCACGTGTCGCACTCGCCGCGCCCTTCGCATTTAGCGGGCAGACGAATTCCCAAACGTTTTGCTGCGTCCCATAAATACGAGCCTTCAGCAACAATCCCGCCCTGGCCTTCGGGTTCAAACTTTATGTTAACGCCCATTTATTGCCCTCACGCTCCGCAACACGGTTGCATTTTGAAATTATTGGATGCCGAGGAAGGTACACTGCCCTCAATGAAGAATCAAGGCACGCGTATTGGTAAAGCGACACAGAAAAGTTTTAGCTATCGTTGGTTGTGCGCGTGGGCAGTGAGCGGCATGTGCGACTCGACGACTGCCTCATCTTCCTTGCGTGCTTGTTCGCGCCCCTGACAATCCTCGCAAAGACCAAAGATGCGCAGTGAGTGCTGAGTGGTTTTGAAGTGATGTCTGGCGGCGATAGCTTCTTGAATAGCTCTGAGTTCAGCGGAGAAAAACTCGATATTGTTGCCGC
>JACCTF010000484.1 GCA_013812565.1 Pyrinomonadaceae bacterium
CTCTACATCACCGGCATCGAGCACGTTGAATCCAAGTCGATCCAGGGCGTCGGCCTCTGCAAACTCTACTTCCATCCGGGCACAGACATGAGCACGGCGCTTGCGCAAGTTGTCTCCTACGTTGAACGCTCGCGCGCCTTTATGCCGCCCGGCACGGTCGCGCCCTTCGTCGTGCGCTTTGACGCCGGCAGCGTCCCGGTCGGTCAACTCGTCTTCTCAAGCGAAACCAAAAGTAACGCCGAGATCCAAGACCTCGCGTTGTTCAAAGTTCGTCCCGTCTTCTCGACGCTGCCGGGCGTCTCAGCGCCGCCGCCGTTTGGTGGTAACGCCCGCACAGTCATCATCCGCGTTGACCCTGACAAACTCCGCTCCTACGGCATGTCGCCGGAAGAGGTCGCCAAAGCCGTTGCTTCCGGCAACACGATCCTGCCGTCCGGCAATGTCCGCATTGGCGACCTCAACCGCATCGCGTCGGTCAACTCGGTCGTCACGCAGATTAAAGAACTGGCTGATCTACCGATTCGCACTGGCAGCGGCGCGGCGGTGTTTGTGCGTGACATCGGCACAGTCGAAAACGGCTCTGACATCCTGACAGGGTACGGCTTAGTGAACGGACGCCGCACCGTCTACATCCCGGTGACAAAGCGCGCCGATGCTTCGACGCTCGACGTTGTTAACCGCGTCAAGTCGGAGTTGCCACGGATGCAGGCGCTCGTTCCCGACGACATCAAAGTTAGCTTTGAAATGGATCAATCCGGTTACGTCAAAAACGCGATCAGAGGACTCGTCATCGAAGGCGCACTCGGCGCGTTGCTCACAGGGTTGATGGTGTTGCTCTTTATCCGCGACTTTCGAAGCGCATTGATTGTTGTCACAACGATTCCCATCGCGCTGCTGACGGCGTTCGTCGCACTCTGGCTGAGCGGGCAGACGATCAACATCATGACGCTTGGCGGCTTGGCGCTCGCAGTGGGCATTCTCGTTGACGAAGCGACGGTTGAGATCGAGAACATCAATTCGCATCTGGCGCGCGGCGAACCCGTGCGCCGCGCCGTGTGGTCAGCGGCCCGTGAAACGATCACACCGCGCTTCCTTGCCCTACTGTCGATCCTCGCGGTCTTCGTGCCGTCGTTCTTCATGGTCGGCGTCGCCCGCTCGTTGTTCATTCCATTGTCACTTGCGGTCGGCTTCGCGATGCTCGCCTCCTACGTGCTGTCAAGCACGCTGGTGCCGGTGCTCTCCGTATGGTTGCTGAAAGATACTCACCACGCCCGGCACAATTCATCGTTTTTCGACAAAGCGCAAAGCAGATATGGACGTTTGATGGAGCGCGGGCTTCGGTTCCGGTGGCAGGTGCTTGCCGTTTATGCTGTGATCGTGTGTATCAGCTTGATCTTTCTCGGTCGTAACCTCGGCACCGACATCTTCCCGAACGTCGATGCCGGTCAACTCAAGTTGCGGCTGCGTGCGCCGACCGGCACGCGCATCGAGCGCACCGAGGTGCTCGCGCTCAAGGCGCTGGATGTGATCGGCGAGGAAGCCGGAAAAGCTAACGTTGAGATCACACTCGGTTATGTCGGCACGCAACCGCCGAGCTTTCCGGTCAACACGATCCACCAGTGGATCAGCGGACCGCACGAAGCGGTGCTGCAAGTTGCGTTGAAACATGGCTCTGGCGTGCGCGTCGCCGAACTCAAGGAAAGGTTGCGCCACAAGTTGGGTGCCGCGTTGCCGGGCACGGAGATTTCATTCGAGGCGGGCGACATTGTCGGTCAGATTATGAACTTCGGCTCAAACACGCCGATTGAAGTAGCGATGAGCGGACCGAACCTCGCCGTCAGTCGCGGGTACGCTCAGAAGGTGCTGAACGAGATGCGGGGAATTCCAATGTTGCGTGATGTGCAGTTTGGGCATCCGCTCGACTACCCGACCGTAGAGATCAACATCAACCGCGAACGCGCCGGGCAACTCGGCGTCACAGTCGAGCAGGTCGCCCGTTCGCTCGTCGGCGCGACTTCTTCGAGCCGCTTCACGCAACCGAACTACTGGCGCGATCCGGCTTCGGGAACGGCGTACCAAGTGCAAGTGGAGATTCCGCAGTCGCAGATGAAAAGCATCGAGGACGTGCAGAGCATTCCGGCAATGACGAACGACGCACAAAAGTTGCTCGTTGGCGATGTTGCCGAGGTCGGTTACGGCACGATGGTTGGCGAGTATGATCGCTACAATCAGGCGCGGATGATTACGGTCACAGCCAATACGGAAGGCACGGATTTAGGTAGTGCTGCGACTCAGGTCAACGCCGCGATCAAGCGCGCTGGTGAAGCGCCAAAAGGCGTCAAGGTTGACGTGCGCGGGCAGGTGCCGCAGATGCAACAGACGCTCGCCGGTTTACAACTCGGCTTGCTGATTGCAATCATCGCGATCTTTCTGCTTGTCACGGCCTACTTCCAATCGGCGCGCATCGCCCTTGTCGTGCTCTCGACAATCCCGGCAGTCGTGGCCGGAGTCGCTATCGCGCTGTGGCTGACCGGGACGACGCTCAACGTGCAATCCTTCATGGGAGCGATCATGGCGATTGGCGTCTCGGTTGCTAACGCGATCCTGCTTGTCACCTTCGCCGAACAGTATCGCTACAAAGGCCAATCGTCCGAAGCGGCGGCGCTCGAAGGAGCACGAACACGCTTGCGCCCGATCCTGATGACAAGCTTCGCGATGATCGCTGGCATGATCCCGCTTGCTCTCGCGTTCGGTGAAGGCGGCGAGCAAACCGCACCTTTGGGGCGCGCCGTGATCGGCGGGTTGGCGGCTTCGACGCTCACGGTCTTGACCGTGTTGCCGCTCGTGTTCGCGATTGTGCAGCGTCGCGCCGGTGATCGGTCCGTGTCGCTGCACCCTGATGATGAGGTGGGCGAAGTAGCGAGAGCGTAGCAAGCTTTCCCGGCTGTGGCGAAGCAAACTTAGGAGAACGATTTATGTCAAACGAAACACTCGCTTCCGAGTCAAACAGAACGATCATTGATGAGGAGGCTCAAGAGCAGACTCGTGAAAGTTCGCGGCAGCGTTCTCGTCGCAACGAGATCATTGCGGCGAGCCTTGTTACTACCGTTGTCGTCGCGCTCGCGCTCCTCGCGTGGGTCTTGACGAGAGGCGGCGCGCAATCAATCCAAACCCAGAATGCGCCGCCTGCCCACACTGCCACCACATCAGCTGCAGCGGGAACGCCAGTTGTGACGGTCACGAAAGTCGTCATGCAGGATTTAGAGCGCCAGCTTCGGTTGCCCGGCGAGTTACAGGCGTATCAAGAGGTTGCGCTCTACCCGAGAGTGCAAGGCTTTGTGGAAGCCATCACGGTTGATCGCGGTTCGGCAGTTAAACGCGGTCAACTACTCGTGCGAATGAGTGCGCCCGAACTCGGCGCACAGCGCGGCGAAGCTGAATCCAAGACACGCGGTGCTGCACAATCAAGGCTCGAGATGGAATCGAGAATGCAGAGCGTGCGGGCGCAACGACTAGAAGCGGAAGCCAAGCTTGCCGCCGATGAAGGCTACTACAAACGCTTGAAGGCGGCTTCCGAGACGCCGGGCGTCGTCGCCCAGAACGATGTTGACGTCGCCGCTCAATCGGTCGAAGCAGATCGGGCGCGCGTGCGCTCGTTCGCTGAGAATGAGAAAGCGGCGCAAGCGCAAGTCCGCTTGCAAGCTGAAAACGAAAAGGGAGCACGCGAGGCGGCGCGCTCTGTTCAAGACGTTCAATCATACCTGCGCATCACCGCGCCCTTTGACGGCGTCATCACCGAACGCAATGCGCATCAAGGCAGCCTCGCCGGTCCGCCGAGCAGCGCATCTGCTCCGCCGCTGTTGCGTCTGCAACAAATCTTTCAACTACGA
>JACCTF010000167.1 GCA_013812565.1 Pyrinomonadaceae bacterium
GGTTGAGGTAGTACAAACCATAGCCGCCGCGCACCACGGTCAGGTCATTCACCTGGTAAGCGAAGCCGGCGCGCGGCTGGATGTTGTTGTGATCCGACTTGTAAATGCCCTCCGGGTTGTCGTTCACGCCAGCGAATAGCAGGCCGCCCCTGAGTTGCGTCCCACTCGCCAGCCGTGACGAAATGGGATTCACGACTTGCGGATCGAAACCGAAGTTGGCGCGGTTGAACCGCTCCTTGTACGGGCCGTTGAAGTCCCAGCGCAAACCGAGATTGAGCGTCAGATTGCGAGAAATCTTCCAATCGTCTTGAACCCACGGCGCGAGGTATTGCTGCCCGTAGATCGTGAACGGCACATTCTCGACGAAAGTGTTTCCCGTCGCGCCGAGGAGGAACGAGGCGATGGAATTACCTGACACGTTGGTAGCAATCGGGCCGGTAAATCCGAAATCGTTCCGCAGCTGTGTACGCAACTGTTCGACTTGTGCAGCGGTGAGTGGGTCGGCGTCGAAGTTACGCCGGGTGGCGTTACGGTTGAAGTTGAACTCACCTGCGGCGCGCCCGCTGTTCTGAGTCGCCAACTGAGTGAAGCGATAGTCGAGACCGAACCGGGCGGTGTGGTTACCGCGTATCAACGTCATGTTCGGTTGGAAGCTGAAGACGTTGGTAATACCCCGGCCGAAGCCGCCGCGCCCAAGGTTGGTGTAATCGTTGAAGTTGAAGCGTGGGAAGAACCGGATCGGGATGTCGCTCGCATAAGACGCCGGGAAGCCGAGTTGCGCGATGTCGTAGCCGAGAGCCACGTCGGTGCGCGCCGCTTCGATGTAGCGGTTGGCTGAAGCACGTAGGTTCAAAATAACCGTCGGGCTAATGGTCTTTACATAGTCGAGGACGCCCGTATAGTTGATACGCTCAAGCGGCCCCTGCGAATCTTCCGCCGGGTTGCCGATGATGCCGTTGAAGGTGCGCGTCTCGATGCGCTTGTTGTGCGCGTAGCGGAAGAACATCTTATCATTCTGGCCGAAGTTCTGGTCAAAGCGGAAAAGATAGTTCTTGAAAGTGTCAGCCGCGACAATCGGCGCGAAGTAATTATTGCGGAAGGGGTCGCCCGACGTTGGAGTGGAGTTCGGCAGCGGGTAGAAGTCCAAAACCTGCCGCGCGATCGGATTGAGCCGCTCCGGGCAGATGACGTTGAGCCGCCCGTTGCACGAGATCGGCGTGCGCCCCAGCCCGGTCGCGCTGCTGTTCGGTTCAAAGAGCAAAATCAATTCGTTGTTGGCGTTTCTCAAATTGCTGAAATCGCCGCGACGTTGCGCCGCGTCCGGGTAGGTGAGCGTGGCTGAGAGCGGCGACTTCTCGCGGTAGCCCTCGTAGCTGAAGTTGAAAAAGGATTTATTCTTACCGCTAAGTAAGGCTGGTCCGCCTTCGCCGAAGCGCGGCAGGTAAATGGGGCCGTTAATCACGAAGCCATACTGGTCGAGCAGGTGGTCCGACCTCTCCCTACTCTGTGCGTTGTTGAGGAAAAGGTTCGCGTCAAGGAACTTACGTCTGGCGAATTCATACACCGTGCCGTGGAAGTCGTTGCCGCCCGCTTTGGTCGTGACGTTGACCGTGCCTCCGGCACTGCGTCCGTACTGCGCGTCATAGCCGTTCGTGATGATCTTGAACTCCTGGACGGCGTCAACCGGCGGGACGTAAGCGATGTTGTTGCCACCCGCGATGGAGTTGTTCGGTGCGCCGTCCATCAGGAACTCGTTGTTGCGGTTCTGCCCGCCGTTGATCGACCAGTCGGCAATCGCGCCGTTATCAAAAGGTCTTTGGTAGATCGCCGGTCCGTTGTAAGTAATGCCGGGCGCGAGGGTGGAGAGCATAAAAGGATTGCGCGAGTTCAATGGCAATTCAGTGACGCGCGCGTTGTCGATCACCAAGCCGCGGTCGGCTTTGGACTCATCAAGCACGACCGCGTCCGATGTTACCGTTACTACTTCAGTAACCTCTCCGACCTGCATCTGGATGTCAACCGTGGCTGTCTGTCCGACTTGGAGCACACTTTCCTGCGCAGTCTTCTTGAAGCCGGTTTGCTCGGCGGTGATGGTGTAGGCACCGGGCTGAAGGAACGGAATTGTATAGTTTCCTTCATCGTTGGTCGTGGCCGTCGCGCTCTGGTTGGTTTGCGGATTAAGCGCGGTTACGGCGACGCCGGGCAGAGCCGCGCCGGATGTGTCGGTGACTCGGCCGTTGACGGTGGCGCGAAAATCTTGCGCGAGCAGTGTGCTCGATGACACAAGCGCCATCATACAGATTACGATTGATAAAAGGATTTTCCGGCAAGGGCCGTTCATAGGGATTCTCCTGTTTGCGGTGGCGATCAGAATGGGGATACATTTGCTGATGTAAGTTTTGTTGGAATATACAACAAAAGGTATCCTTAATGTCAAAAAGTGTCAGAAGTTTCTTTCGCTGAAACCTTTCTTGGGTGGACAACTTTTAGAGGCAAGACGTGCTTCTTCGTTCGAAATTAAAGGCGTGAATAGCGCTCTGACGTTAGAAATTCGGTTGATTTTGATAGGATGGCGACCAGTGTTCTACGTTCACGTTGGCGAGGTGACCATTGATTTCAAAGTGGTATCGGGCGGCCGTCATCTGTTTACTTTTACCTTCAGCTTATCCCGGCACCCTTGCGCGCACAGAGAGGCTCGACCGCTTTGAATTCTCGCAGCCGCACATGGGCACGGAGTTTCGCATTGTGCTCTACGCCCCGGATGCCCGACGTGCGGCGCAAGCCTCGGACGCCGCCTTCAAGCGCGTCCGTGAGTTGGACAGTCGTCTGAGCGATTATCGCGAGACGAGCGAACTGATGTCGCTCTGCCGACAAGCTGGCGGCGGCCCGGTAAAAGTCAGCGATGATCTGTTGCGCGTGTTGCTCGAAGCGCAGAAGTTTGCCGAGCAAACAACCGGCGCGTTTGATGTCACGGCCGGGCCGCTTGTTCGTTTGTGGCGGCGTGCTCGTCGCCGAAGTGAGTTGCCTGATCCCGTGCGCTTGAGCCAGGCCCGCGAGCTTGTCGGTTTTGACAAGATGCATGTTGACGAGCGGACACAAACGGTTCGCCTTGCTAAGCCGGGAATGCTCCTCGACCTCGGCGCAATCGCTAAAGGCTATGCGGCGGATTGTGCGCTCGCCGTGTTAAAGCAGCATGGCGTTACGAGCGCGCTTGTGGCGGTGGGCGGTGACATCGCCGTGAGCGCTCCACCGCCGGGGACGCGCGGCTGGGTCATCGGTATCGCTTCGCTAGACTCACGGGGCAAACTTCCAAGACATTACCTGTCGCTTCGTGATGCGGCTGTTTCAACTTCTGGTGACGCTCAACAGTATGTAGAGATCGGGGGCGTGCGTTACTCGCACATCATTGATCCGCGAACCGGACAGGCGATACAGGGCCGCCGCAGCGTCACGGTCGTCGCTCCGAACGGTATGACATCAGATGCGCTGGACACAGCAGCGAACGTGCTTGATCCGCGGAGCGCGCTCGAACTTATTGATTCGACAGAAGGCGCGGCGGCGCTGATAGTTCAAGCGGTGGGACAGAGTTCTCGCACCTTCGAATCAAAGCGCTGGCACCATGTCCCGAAGGGTGCGCCGAGAGACGTTCGGTAATTAAGTCGCGCCTGCTGACTACTACTATCCAGCCTCCGCTCCGGCCGCTGTTGCTTTCGGCTCTACCGGCAAATTGGCCTCCCGCCATGCTGCCCACCCGCCGGTGAGGGCGCGTGCTTTCTTCCATCCGGCTTGTCGAAGTTCCTGCGCCACACGGGCGCTCGTTGCTTCGTTTGTTCAAGCACAGTAAGCGATGAGCCACGCCTCCTTCGCGAGACCGAGTTCCTTCGCCCGTTCAGCCGTATGGTCGGGCGGCATCCGTACCCCGCCCTGTGCTTGAAGTTCACTGCCCTCTAAGCTGCGCTCGGTGCGCACATCGAGCATCGTGACCGGCTCGTTCGCCTGCCACAACCGGTTTAGTTCTTCGAGTGAAATTCTTTGTGAGCCGACTTGCAAACGCTCGCCGCCGATGCCTGGCTGACCCTGTGCAGTCGAAGCGGTCGCATCGGTTGCGCCCGGTGCAATAATGCCCGCCCCGTCTGCCGTAGCGGAAGAAGCGTCGGGTGAAGGCGCGGTGGTTGGTTGTCCGTTTAATGATCCGTCCCGACCGTTTGCGACAGAAGCTGCTCGCGTCGCAGGCTCAGTGCCGAGCGGCCGAGCCACATCACCAGTGTCCGAATCGGCGCTTTCAGTATTCGTCCGTTTGCGAGCGGCGCGTGCTAAGAGCAGCGGCGAGCCGCCGTGCAGCACGACCGACATGAGCACCACCAGAGAGCAAATCGCGAACAATTGATCGCTGCCCGGCAGTCCGGCAAAGACCGGCAACAGAATCAGCAACAATGAACTCAACCCACGCGGCCCGAACCACGCGATCAACAGACGGCCGCGCTTGTCCACATCTGAGCCTAACAACGCGACGAGGTAGACGGGCGTTCGTATCAGAACCGCGACGCCTGCGAACAACAACGTCGCACCATTGATTACCGTGAACCCGCTCCAGATCAGGGAGCTTCCGAATAGCACGAAGGTAAAGAGCAGCAACATCTCAGCCGTCACCCCGCCGTACTCAACGAAGCAGTCGCAAAGTTCCACATCGAGTATGGCAATCGTCATCCCGGCGGCGAACGCGGCGAGGAACCCGCTGCCGTGCACCGCTTCGGCGGCGGCAAAAGCGGTAAACGCGACGCCGAGCGAGTAAAGCGATTCATAGTCGCGGCGCACGCCAAACTGCTTTCTCACTAAGTCGAGTGCGGCCACTCCGAGCAGCCCGACGAGTATCCCTGCGCCCGGCCCGAGAATGAACAGATCGAGACTGACCTTCGCCCATCCCGCGCCATCAAGCGGCGCGCCTTGATTGAGAAAAGCCATCGCGACGATCACGATTGGCAACAGCACGACATCGTTGAGTCCGCTTTCGAGTTGCAGCGCTTGACGAGCGTTCGCGGGGATGTCGCGGCGACGCAGCAGCCCGCGCAGCAAGACGGGGTCGGTGGAAGCCAGAGCCGCACCGAGGATCGCGGCCGCCGCGACGGGAAGCCCGAGCAACCACCATCCGGCGAGCGCGATGAGCGCCGTCGAGAGCAATGTCCCCGGTCCAAGTACACGAAGCGCCAATGTACTGTGGCGTCGAGCTTCGGCGATGTTTAGCGAGACGGCATCCGTGAAGAGCACGAGAGCCAGGCTTAAGGTGGCGACGACCCGCAGGGCGGACGAATCGAGCGACAGGTTGAGCACGCCGAGTCCGACGGGACCGAGCGCCGCGCCGAGCGCGAGAAAGACCGCCACTTGCGGCAATCCGCTGCGCTCAATCAAACCCGAGAGCAACGCCGACACCATGATGACGATGCCGATGATTGCCAGCGCGGCGGCGAACGACTCTGCACTAAACGCATTCATTCCGAAGAAACCTCCTGCTTATATCTTTATGCCTCTGTCCACTCGAATTCCAAATGTCTGTTGCCATATTACTATGCCGAGATACTAGCTTATACTCAGCAGCGAACACGCTCGTATCTTGGCTGCAGCCGATGGTGTCCGCAGGATAAAGTTACTATAACTCGCAGCCGCGGCGTGTTAGCTATAGGGTGGAGCGTGAAGGCACATCGAGTTTTCACCCGAAGCTGTAATTAACAGGCTAATTATCTTTAAACACAGGAGATCAGCACATGAAGAAAGTAATAAAACTCTGCGTAGTTGCTTTACTACTAATCGCCGGCTCGGACTTCTCTAGTGGCCGCGCATCTGATGGTTGGATTCGCATCTTCGACGGCAAGACGCTCGGCGGCTGGAAAGGCAATGATAAACCCGGTACGTTCAGAGTCGAAAACGGAATGATTGTTGTTGAAGGGCCGCGTTCCCATCTGTTTTATGTCGGGCCGGTAATGAATCACAACTTCAAGAACTTTGAGTTCAAAGCTGATGTAATGACTATGCCGGGATCAAACTCGGGGATGTACTTCCACACAAAGTTTTTGGAGAGCGGCTGGCCCTCACACGGGTATGAAGTGCAGGTCAACAATACGCATCCTGATCCGAGAAAGACCGGGAGTCTCTATGCGATAAAGGACGTTCATGAGGCAGCGGCGCGGGAC
>JACCTF010000585.1 GCA_013812565.1 Pyrinomonadaceae bacterium
CGCTTGTGCTGCAAACAATCGCCGGTCGTGATCCGAATGATGCAACTACGGCAGACGTGCCCGTCCCGGATTACGTGTCGCAGTTAACCAATGATGTTCGCGGAGCGCGCATCGGTGTGCCGCGTGCGCTGTTCGGTGAAGGGCTGGATGCGGAGGTGCGCGCGAGCGTCGAAGCAGCGATTGAAGCTTACCGCAAACTCGGCGCTGAGATCGTTGACATCGAACTGCCGCATGCAAAATACGCGATTGCTGTTTACTACATTATCGCCACGGCTGAAGCTTCTTCTAACCTGGCGCGCTATGACGGCGTGCGCTACGGCTTTCGCGCTGAAGAATCTCGCACGCTTCAGGAGATGTATCGTCGCACGCGCGAGGAAGGCTTTGGCCCGGAGGTCAAACGTCGCATCATGCTCGGCACATACGTTCTTTCATCCGGCTATTACGAAGCGTACTACCGCAAAGCTCAACAAGTACGCGCGCTTCTCAAATCGGACTTTGCGCGGGCATTTGAAAGTTGCGACGCGATCCTGACGCCGACTGCGCCGACTCCGGCGTTTCTCCTTGGCGAGAAGACCGACGATCCATTGGCGATGTATCTCAGCGACATCTACACCTGCACCGCGAATTTAGCGGGCGTACCGGGCATCTCAGTTCCATGTGGTTTGTCTTCGCAGGGATTGCCAATCGGGCTACAACTAATGTGTCGTCACTGGGACGAAGCGACGCTCGCGCGCCTCGCTCACATTTACGAACAAGGGCATCCTTTAACAAGCAGCCCGCGCATTACTGCTTCGACTGGTTGAAGCTGGTAATGCGCGGGCTGGCAGCAAACTCGGAAACTAAAACCTTCGATCTATTTTGCCCGTCTTTGATAAACAGTTCGTCCACGATAACGCGAGTCTTCAACGTCACCAGTCTCTTTATCGCGAATCAGATCGCCGGTGAAAAGCTCGATCAATCCTTTGGCTGTGCCGACTACGGGCAGGACGTCAAGGCCGGTATGCACCGCGCCGCCGAGCAGTCCCTTCTTCTTAACTTCATAACCCACTAACCCGATGGCAAGCGCCGAGCCGACAATCGGAATTGGTTTGATCAAACGCTTTGCCAATCGCCATCCGCCCGCGCGCATCGCTCTTCTGGTAAGGCTTGCTGTCATTTTCGTTCTCCCTCCTCTATTGCAAGTTCCGCACGGAATTTTCGTTCGTCATACGGCGACAAGTTAAAGGCCCGCCCGTCCACCTCAAACGTCGGCACTTTGCGTTTACCTTCATTGATCTTCATTACATACTCGGCTGCGCCTTCGTGCTCCTCGATGTTTATCTCTTCATAAGGAATGTTGTGTTCTTTAAGGAACTGTTTGGCACGGCGACAATCGCTGCACCTTGTGGTTGTATACATCTTGATGTTTGTCATTTCTTATTCCATTTCACAACTTCAAAAGTTGCTGATCTATTTTACCCGCGCGATGTGATGCTGTGCCAGCCTTGCGCTGCCATCAGCCATTCAGCTAAAAATTATGACTTGATATTGCAAGACACCGACCAATGAATCCAGACCACAAGCGAATATAGCGCTGTGTTGACATAAAGTCTCCGCGCGGGTAGTTATTACTCCCGCGGTATAGCAAACAGCCTCTATGTTATAAGGAACTGATTATGTCTCCATTTGGTTATTTGAAGTGGCCGGAGATGCGCCCGGTCGCACTGGAACTGATTGCGCGCATGAACGAAGGACATGGGCGCAACCTTTTTTCCATCCCAGTCGCAGACTTCGTCGGCGTCTTTGCGCCCGACGCGCCAGCCGCCGAGATGGAAAAGGTTGTGCGACGCGGCGATATTCACTTCACGGCTGATTCCCCTTCAAGCGGCACGTTCGCGCTCACCGAAGGAGAGATGGCGACCTTTGATCTCGGTCGTGACGGATTGGTGCTGCGCGTTCCCTCACGGATGAGCGGCCGGTACGAGGTTCGACCCGACGCTTTTCATATCGAGTTCAACAAAAGTGAAAGCCTAGAAGGTTGTAAGCGTATCCTACTGCTCATCTGCAACCCCGTAATCAGCATCAATGTCTCATCCGAACGCGTCGATATTCGCCTGCCAAACAAGATCTTTGATTTGTGCGTAGAATTCTAAGAACACTGACGAGTGACAAGTAAGAACAGTTGTTTTCTTGTCACTCGTCACCTTCCAGTTTAGTGCGGGCGCGTTTGAGGAAGGTGCGCATCATTTCGTGGACGCGCTTCTGCATTTCATGACTGATGCGTTCTTCTCCGATCAGACCGGCGAGCATGTGCAACTCTCGCGCATGTTGTCTGCGCAGTTCGATCCGTTGTTCTATACTAATCAGCACTTGTGAACCGCGATCTTTAAACGTCGCCGCGTAGCGCAGCAGATTCTTCTTTTCGTTTTCTGCGGGTGACCACTCGATGCGTTCCGAATCGTTGCAGGTTTGCCGCACCGCGAACGTAGCACGCATTGAGTTAAGAAAAGGTAGATCAGCGCGGATCGACCAGCGCCGCACGCCGCCATCTTCGTTGGTAATGCTTTCAACGCCCGGCATCAATTCGACGAAGTTACGCACGTCACCAAAGAATTCCCGAACGCGTTCGGCGCTCGTCTTAACTTCTACTTGTCCGTTGTATAAAGTTCTGACTCGAAACATACGGTACCTCACGGTAGAAGAAGTCAGGAGTTAGAAGATGGAAGTCAGAATGAAATGCCAATGCCAATGTTTTATTCTGTCTCCTGGCTACTGCCTTCTGTCTCTTTGATTATTACAATTGTTTTCCGCAAAGTTTACTCTAATGCTGATGGAAGTTTCACGATGAAGGTTCAACAAGAGAATTGCCCACGTTGTGGTTTGGAAAGATTGCGCGCCTGGAACGAACTAAGCGTTGAGGAGCGCGAGGTTGTGCGTCGCTTGGCGGCTTCCGCTGACTACTCGCTTGCCGAGCGCAAGGAGCGTCATCTTTGGTGCAAGCGCTGTTGGCACGAAGCGACGGGGGATATGTCGCGTGATATTTAAGCCGCCCGCGAGCGAGGAGCGTGCATTAAGTGATCGGTTCCTAACTGACATCTGACATCTGACATCTGGCCTCTTTCTCATCAGAGGTGACGTTATCGTATGCGGTGCGAATCTTCGCGATGTGAACGTTCAAACTTTCGAGCAGCCTTGCGGCCGATGAGTAGTCGAGGCAGCGCGCGATGTCACAAAGCACCGGATGATCTTCAGCAGTGGGAAGCCTAGTCGAGCGTCCGATGATGAGGCGCAAGAAGTGGTCTAGTGAGCGAAGCAATCGGTAACCGTCATTGAGGGCTAATGAATCTTCATCGCTTAGTGAACCGCTGGCGCGCAAGAGTGCAAGCATCGCCCCGGTTGAACGGTCATCCGATTTTTCCATGACGCCGTCGCGCAGTTGCAGGTAGCGCACAGCAAAGTAAACATCAAGCATGCCGCCACGCCCAAACTTAATATCGATGGTTCCTGTCGTGCGCTCGACGCCTTCCAGTTCGAGGCGTTCACGCACGCGACGAGTTTCTGCGCGGAGCACCTCGTGGTCTGTTGATTGCGCCGCCGCGTGGACGGTGCGGCACGCTTCTATTTCAATTCTTCTTCCCAGTTCAAGATCGCCAGCCACGGCGCGCAGCTTGATATAAGCGAGCCACTCCCAAACATGTGCGCGCTCGCCGAGGTACTCGATAAAGGCACGAGCGCCTTTTGCCATCGCGCCGTTTCTTCCGTCAGGCCGCAGACGCAAATCAACTCGATAGAGGTAGCCATCGCGGGTCACGCTCGCTAGAGCTACGACGAGAAGTTCAGCAAACCGAGCGTAAGCTTCGTCGTGAGTAAGTCGGGCGATGGGCGATGGGCGAGTATCATCGTAAATCAATACCACATCCAAGTCGGAGCCATAATCAATGCCGCCGCTGCCGAGACGACCGAGGCCGAGCACGGCCAAGCGCGGCTCAGCAATCAGTTCGCCATAGCGTCGACCGAGTTCACGCTCGGCAATCAACAGTCCGGCATCGAGCGCCGCGGCAGCCAACCCCGTTTGCCGAAGATTCGATTCGCGCAGAAGTATCTCGCCTGCCGCATCGCGCGCTCCGATTTCAATCAGAAGCTTTGCCCAAGCACGGCGTAGCGCAGCCAGCTCTGCGCCATAACTGTTCTCGCTCTCCACGGTCTGGCGAAGAAGCTGACTGTAGTCGCGTGCTGTTAGGCTTGTGCCTTCGACGGGCAAAGCTGAGATAAGCGCAGGATTGCTGGCAATCATTTCGCCGAAGAGCTCGGACGCGCCGCACAAACGTACGAGCGCCTGTAGAAGGCTTTCCGTTAGCGTCACCGAGGCATCTGATTTGTTGAGTGACGCGGCGACGCGCGTCACCAGCTTCGACGCACGTTCCGGATTGAGCGCGCCGCATGCCGCGTTATGCAACAGATATGCAACCCGCGCTGTTGCTTCCTCGCCTGCTTCGCCCTCTAGTGCCGCAAGTCGTGACGCGAACATTGCTGCTGTACGAAGCTGTGCCGTGGTTTCAGTGCCCACGAGCGATACGCGGTTCGCCGTCCCCGGGCGATTAGAAGCACCAGACGGCAGATTGATTTCGGTTGTCGGTTCGACCGGTATGCGCTTCTCGCTCTTTGTTCCGACAGCATTCCTAAACACGCGCTCATAAGCCGCGTGCACGTTGTCCGTGTGTGCACGAAGCGCTGTGTTGAAGTCTTCGAGCGCCGTTGTCCCAGCGAAGTTCATGCGTCGGGCGATTGTTGTGCGCGCTGACGTTTCCTCGGGCACCGAGTGCGTCTGGAGACCGTGCTCCATTTGCAGACGGTGTTCAAGCATTCGCAAGAAAGTGTAGGCATCGGAGAGTTCGCTTCGCTCGCGTTCGGTGATGTAACCGCGGTCGGCCAAGCGTCCCAGACTCACAAGCGTGTGCGGCGCATGCAGCCACTGGTCAAGTCCGCCGTAGGCAAGTTGCAGCGCTTGCGTGATAAATTCGATTTCGCGTATGCCGCCCCGACCGAGTTTGACGTTGAAGGCGTTCGCTTTTTGGTTGTGCTGCTGATCGATCTTCTGCTTGGCGAGCCGCACATGGGAAAGCGCTTGGGCGACAGTTTCGCTGGACTGATACACACTCCCGCGCACTTGATTGGCGAAGCGCGCGTACAAACTGGTCGCTCCTGCGGCGGCGCGCGCGCGTATTAGCGCTTGGAGTTCCCATCTCTGTGCTTTTTCGCGGTAGTAATGCAGAGCCTCGGCAAGCGAACAACCGAGTGCGCCGTCGCGTCCGTACGGGCGCAGACGCAAATCCACACGGTAGGCCGCGCCTTCGCCCGACGGCTGGCCCACCAATCGGGCGACCCTTTCGGCAAGCCGGTTGAAGTATTCCCGGCTGGTTGCCACCCCGCGCTCACCCGTCCCCGCCGTTTCGCCCTCGTCCGAGTAGAGAAACATCAGATCAATGTCGGAAGCGTAGTTCAGTTCGCGCGAGCCGAGTTTGCCGAGCGCGACCACGCAAAAGATCGCTCTGGTGAGGCGGCCCCGATGGTCTGTGCATAGAGGCGGGCCGTAGCGGTTATCCATCTCCTGCTGCGCCAAACTAAGCGCATACTGCAACACGGCATCAGCCAGATTAGAAAGCTCGTCTGTGGTTTCAACCAGCGTCGCGGTCCGGCGTATGTCGTGTAGATAGATGCGCAGCAGTTCGCGGCGACGAAAGCGTGCGAGCAACATGGACGGATCAAGTTGTGAATTGGTCAGCGCAAAGCGTGCCAGCGATTCGCCGATCTCCTCCGGAGTCTTGACGCGCGCCTCCTTACGCTCGCGGGCCAGCCACGGGAGGTAATCGGGATTCTGCCCGAGCGTCGTCCCGAGCAACGGACTCCACGCGGCAAGCGCCAGCGCATCAGAGAGCAATCCCTCATCGCTCGCAAAAGTTTTTACGGCGCGCGGTTGTTCTGCCGCAATGCGCTCGAAGAAGCGGCGCGCCCCTTCCCGATCCGGCAGATGACGCACAAGGGATGTTACTTTTTCGTCAGGAATCAACAAGTCAGCAAATAGTATCTTTCGTATTCTTCAGAAGATGCGCTCCCCAGCATCGCTTCTCCTCCAAAGCATCCGAGCGATTGTAACGTGAAGCACGAACTCTCGCCGAATACGCCCGTTTAACCTCTGAAGCGTGCATGTTTCCTTCCATAGAAGAAGCGCGGTTCAAGGA
>JACCTF010000175.1 GCA_013812565.1 Pyrinomonadaceae bacterium
CCTCATAGCCAGTCATGGCAAGAGCTTCCTGGGCCCGGAGCACGACGATGCCTGCTCGCCTCGGATCAATTACCGGAGTCTTTGTTGGTAGTTGAGTTGTTTGAGCTTGAGTTACCCGGCGGCTACGCATTTCCTGATTAACGGCTTCTCCAGCGCGCGTCGCTGCTTCGTTCGTTACTGTTACTGAACCAATCCGCGACGACGCGCGATTGGCCGCGGCGGGAGGAGTGGCATCGGGAGTGCTGCCACGGCGACCGCGGCGCTTTTTGGAAGTAGGTTGCGGTTCCTCTTTCGGAACGTTAACGGAGGACCAAGAAGCACCACGATCAAGCGAATAGTAGACTCCCAAATTCGTGCCAAGGTAGAGGATATTGCTATCGCGCAGATCCTGTAGAATCGAGTAAGTGCTCAAATCCTTCGGCATCTTGCGCATTGAAGGCTGCCATGTTACGCCGCCATCATTGCTGACGAAGAAACCACCACCGCCCCTCGCGGTGTTGATCGTAGTTGCGTAGATGCGGTTCGGTTTTTCACGATCAGGAAGAATCGAGTAAGCGCGCCGTCCGCTATAGCCTTGATTGCTCGGCGCAAAGGTTTTTCCGCCATCGCGCGAGATCATCACGCCGTTATTGTTGGTGCCAATATAAATCGTTTGTGGATTTTTCGGGTGGACAGCGATAGCGTTAATCTCAATCAGTTTGCTGGTTGTCAGCATCCACCGATCACCGCCATCGGTTGAACGCCAGAAGCCTTCGGTGGTGCCGGCAAATATCATGTTTGGCACTGCCGGATGCTGAACAATGGCGCGCGTCCGCCGCGACGTTGAAGGAATGCCGTTTACTTTACGCCAGTTGTTGCCTGCATTATGAGATTCGTAAATGCCGCTGCACGCCGATGCGAGAACATGATCCGGCTTCAGTTCGTCTATTTCGATGGCGAAGACATCTGAGTCATCGATCATGCCGGTTTTGATAACGCTCCAAGTCTTACCACCATCAATCGTTTTGTATGGCAGATACCAGGTTCCGGCATAGATCACATCAGGGTTACGCGGATCAATTGCCAGGGATTCAATGTTGATAAGACCGGGCGTGGCAACTGTCGCTAGTTGCTCCCACGAGTCGCCAGCATTTGACGAGCGGAAGACACCGCGGTTTGTTCCGACGATTAAAATGTCAGGATTCGCTGAAGCTTGGGTCAGCGAATGGAGCGCTTCTGCCTGTAGCTCAGTTGATTCTGCCCACGTTGCGCCGCCATCAGTCGTTTTGAAGAAGCCGCCAGGCTCTTTGTGCCGGTGCGCAGCAACATAGATCGTTTGCGAACTGCGCGGATCGACAATGATGTGGTCAATGTAAAGTCCCGGGCGATTGAAGCCTGCGAGCCGCGACCACTGCTGTCCACCGTCAGTCGAAGAATAAATCTGTCCATCAAGCGTGCCAAGGTAGAGCCGTTGCGAATCCTGCGGATCAATTACGAGCGAGCGCACGTCGCCGCCCATTGGTCCTGCTACGGACCAATCCATAAGGTCTGAAGAAGAGTCGGCATCCCTCGCCGCTACGACGTTGACACAATTGTACGTCCACGTTGACGCAACAAAAGCGAAAAGACTGAGAAGCACCAAAGCGCGTTTAATTCGTTGAGCAATCATCGGGTTCATTTCACTATCAAGAGGTGTCTAACAGATTTCTTATCTTATGCGGTTATAACCAGCAGCACAAAGAGGTTTTAAGGAGAGAGCTTAAGGGTGAAAACTTAAGCCGCTCTTGGATGCAATAACCGGCAAACGCAGTTGTACGCAATTCACTTCATACAAACCCATAAAGCGAAGCGGGTGATGCTTCCTAGGAAGCATCGCCCGCACTCGGAAGACGTCGCGACTCATTTTTATACTAGAGAGCCGCAAACGTTAATCATTGTAGTTTGACTACCGACGGCGACCTCGACGAGGTCGGCGCCTCCGCGGTTCCGGTGCGGTTTGCACCTCACTCGCATCAATCGTGTTGCTTGCCGCTGGCGGTGTTGCACCCTGTTGCACGGTGTACAACTCAACCGTAAACTCCTCACGGAACCCGCCATCGAGTGTCTGAATACGTCCGGCATCAACACCGCGTGTGTTGACTAAGTAGTCCTTCGCACGATCAGCGCGTGCTTGAGCAGCACCTGTGCGAGTACCACGGCGTCCACCATAAGCGATGATGTAACCCTGCGCAGTCGGATCGTTCTGCAACTGAATTGCGAAGTTATCGAGACGCGCTTTCTCATCATTGAAGCGCACGTTGCCATACTCGTCAAACTTCGTAGCCTTTGGCGGTTCAGCGATCTGCACCGAGCAGGTTGCGCTGTTGTTGGCACAGGTCGCATCAAGCCCACCCGCAGTTACTGTCGCATTGATTGTTTGACCACCAAGCCCAGTCGTATCAACCTGAATAGAGTTGGTACCCTGACCGCTGGTGATGTTACCAGCTGAAACCGTCCAGTTATAGGTCAGTGTTGGCACTTGCTCAGGCTGTGGTGAGAAAGCAGCATTTGCCGTCAGAGTAACTGATTGACCGGCCGGCACAATACCTGTTGGGCAATCAAGCGTAATCGTCGGGCACGGAATTGGTATTTTCTCGCACGGTTGACGAGTAACGTTCACAGCAGTTGAGGAGAAAGCGATACAACCACAACCGTCGTCAACCTCTACTGTAGCCGTGTACGTGCCAGGCTCCACACCCGTCAAATCAAGCGTCGCATTCGCACCCTCTCCGGAAATACGACCGCCGGGAGTAACGGTGTACGTATAAAGCAGCGTATCACCGTCTGGATCAGTGGCTTGAGATGTCAGCGGGACCTGTAGGCTAGTGCTCGGCGTAACGGTCTCCACCGGACGCTCGCCGGTACCGCACTGTGCTGGCAGGGTGATTGCTGTCTGCGCAGCTGATATCGTCACCGTTGGAGGTTGGTTCGGTAGGAACTCAGGCGCGCGTTCATTGCGGCGGCCGACAAAGAACTGCGCAAGGAACCCGTTCGGATCATCTGATTCGATGAAACCGGTAGGAAGCGTTCCCTGGAAACTGCCGGTTTCATGCGGATTTAGGTGGCGACGGTAAGCAGCACTGAATCCCATGTATCGTGTTGGATAAACGCGAATACCAGCCAATCCTTCGATCGGACTATTTTCGAAGGCGTTTGGTGTACGACCACCGACATATTGAGTCGAACGTAGCTCGAGGATAGGCTGGAAATACCGGTTGACCGGGAAGTCAAAGCCGACGCCAAGAATAAGTTCATTCGGCCGGTCGAGCAGCACAGCATCGCCGAGGGCTTCGCTCTCAACATTGCTGTTAGCAATAAATCCGAAATTAGCCGAGAGATTAACCGAGCGGCTCAAACGCCCATCGAAGAACATGATAGCGCCGATGTCGCCGAAATTGCTGCCCGGGCTTGCTCCACGTTGCAATTGGTTGAAGCCACTCTGATCATCAGCCTTGTCAAGGTAGAATCGGTAAAATGGAATAACTCCGATGCCAAAAGCGTTATTCGGGCCGGTAAAACGAATCTTGCCGCCGATTGTGATATTGCTAAAGCTTGATGTTCCATAGAGCCGGTTGATAAAAGGCGCATCGGGCAGGTAAGTCGGAGCTGTGGTGAATGTTCTAGGTCCGGTCACAGTCGGTTGACCGCCCGGGGCCCCGGTCACTGCTCCCGTGTTGAGCACAATCCCGGGCAGGATGCTGCCATAGGTGGAACCAATACCGGGAAAGGTATCAGCCCCCTGGTATCTACCGGTGATGAAGTTACCGTCATCCCCGGTTTGTCGTGCTGGCCCTAACTGCGCGTTAAAACCTGGGAATCCAAAGGTGCCTCCCGGGGTCCCGGGCGCCAATCCAAAGTTACCGGCGGTGCCACCGATAAACGGAAACTGTACGAAAGGCTGACTACCGACTGGACGGAAAACCTCTCTAAAGTTCGCTATCGGGCCGACGTTGGGCCCTGTCGGTGCAAGAACAATCGCCCCGCCGCTCTGCAACCTTCCGCCAATGCGGAGTTGCGAATTTGGCAGGTAGAAGCTCGATAAGTTTTGCGGATTGTTAACTTTGATGCCGCGGTAATATGTTGAATCAGCGAATATCTCGAACCTATCGGAGATTCCGACCTGGAAACTGCCGAGAATATCCGTCAGGTCAACGTTACCGGGATCGCGGTCGTAATTACTGTAGGCAAAACTGAAGGTAAACTCTCCACGGCGCAAGGTCTGGCCGTCATAGATGGTGAAGAGTCCGGTTGGCCCACCAACGGGGCCGCCTGTGCCAATGGTCGGAGCGGTATTTCGTGGATCCTGCTCCGGCCTCAACGTTTGGGCTGACGCTGCAACGCACAGCATCAACGTAGCGAGCGCAGCAACGAGCGCTCTTCTCGCGAGTCTCATCGCATTCCTCCGGCGAAATGAGTTAAAAAATTGTGCGGAATAAGCGCCCTGGCCCGCTGAAGCTATGTTGAATGGTTCAATGTTCTTTGATTCTTAAGAAAGCAATCTTTACACATCAAACAATCCTACTTAACCACTTGACGGAACTCGAACGCTCCAAAATTACAATCGTGCAAACAACAAGGTTAATTCTGCTACCGCTCTTGCCCACAACCACCAACTAATTAGTTACGGAACGGAGCAGAGAGAGGAGCCGAGCATTTTGGTGCTCATGGGCGCTGGAACTGCCTCTATGCGCCTCTCAACCATGGTCCTTATCGAGTAATACTTTAGGCGCGGCTGCCAAACCTTAGATAACAGACGCGACAATGTCAACGAGATGAAAGATTGGATTTGCCGAAGGTTCGTAGTGGCTTTAAGGGCCAGCTACTATGCTTCAGCACGCCAAATTCCGGCAGACCATACCCTACATCGAAATGGAAATCAAGTCTTTTTCGCTACTTAGCGCAGAAATCTTAACTTTTTGTTAAGCATAGATACCGCGCATCCGCGTGTCATATGCCACGCGATCAATGGCTAGCATGTAAGCTGCAGTGCGCGTGTCAACAGCGTGCGAATCTGCGTACTTACACACGTCGTTGAAGCTTGCCACCATTATGTCCTGCAACCGCTCGTTGACAACATCTTCTTTCCAGAAATATCCCATACGATCTTGTACCCACTCGAAGTAGGAAACAGTAACCCCGCCAGCGTTAGCAACGATGTCCGGTATTACAAAAACACCTTTATCGTGAAAAACCTCGTCGGCCGCCGCCGTGGTCGGTCCATTCGCACCTTCAGCTAATACCTTACACCTGATTGAATCAACGTTATGTGAAGTAATCTGATTCTCTGTCGCGGCAGGCACCAGCACGTCGCACTCAAGCTCCAAGAGTTCTTGGTTGGTAACAGTATCAACCCCCGGAAATTCCTCAAACGAACGCGTTTCGCGCAGATGCTTCAAGGCTTCGTATATATCGATCCCGTTTGGATTATAGATACCGCCGTGGACGTCAGAGATAGCGACCACTTTGTAACCGGCCTCGTGCAGTAAGCGTGCCGCAATACCTCCAACATTACCCGATCCTTGAACAACCACACGCGTTTGTGGCGGAATCATTTTAAATCTTTTGATCGCTTCGTTGATAACGAACAACAACCCGCGCCCCGTGGCTTCTCGCCGCCCGGCCGAACCTCCCAGCTCAACAGGTTTGCCGGTGACAACGGCAGTTACAGTATGGCGCGCATGCATCGAGTAAGTATCCATGATCCACGCCATCGTCTGTTCATTAGTATTCATATCGGGCGCGGGCACGTCCTTTTCGGGACCGATGATGTCAATTAGTTCCGCCGCATAACGACGCGTCAAACGCTCCAGCTCGCCGATCGACATCTGTATGGGGTCACATACCACGCCGCCCTTCGCGCCGCCAAAAGGTACATTGACGACCGCACATTTCCATGTCATCCACGCAGCAAGCGCTCTTACTTCATCAAGGGTTACATCAGGCGCATAGCGTATACCGCCCTTGCCCGGACCGCGCGCCGAATTATGCTGCACGCGATAGCCTTCAAAGACTTCAATCCGCCCGGAATCCATTCGCACGGGAATGTAAACCTTTAACTCACGGTTCGGCACCCTCATCACGGCGTAAAGGTCCGGATCAAGATCGAGCAACTGCGCCGCCCGATCAAAGTGTGCCATCATCGACTCAAACGGGTTATCTTCCTTAATCTCCCGCACATCGTCGACCATCGGATTAGCCATAATCTCTCCAAAAGATTTGCGATTTTAGATTTGCGATTTGAAGAGGCAAGCTTAGTTCGCAGTTATAGATCGCAAATCGGCAAACGCAAATCTAAAATATCTTCAATACCTCATTCATCGCCCCCGTTCGATAGCCGTGAAGGTCGAGCGTGACGTAGCGAAAACCCAGTGTGCGAAAGCGCCGTGCAAGTTCATCAACCGTCTCGCGATTAAGCACGCGGTCGAGTTCAGCCGGAGCAATCTCCAAACGCACAAGTTCGTCATGATGACGCACGCGAAACTCGCGGAAGCCCATTTCGCGCATGATCTTTTCGCCGCCCTCCACCGTCCGCAAACGCTCGATAGTAACGGGGGTGCCGTAGGCGATGCGCGAAGATAAACACGGGCTTGATGGTTTATCCCAAGTCGGCAACCCTGCGGCGAAACTCAACTCACGCACCTCGCGCTTGCTCATCCCCGCTTCAACCAGAGGGCTTCGGACGTTGTATTCTTTGGCGGCGGCGCGCCCCGGCCGGTGATCTCCCAAGTCATCCATAGTTGAGCCGTCAACGACAA
>JACCTF010000603.1 GCA_013812565.1 Pyrinomonadaceae bacterium
CCCCTGACAACCCGTCACACAGAACTCTACGAACAATTCAAAAATAGAAACAGCACCAGCAGCCAACCATAACAGTTCAGGTAGTGGCTCGATCAAAGGCGGAATCACCACCAAAGGGCAGTGGCGAAGACGATGAACATCTTCTTCCCTGTTCAATTCCATCAGCTAACTTGGAACAATTAATTTTGCCGCAGGCAGCATCGCCGCTTTGCCACGGTGTTGCCAACATCGCCCAGTGCCACGAACTTTGCGCGAACAGGGCGTGCCCCGCTTGGTACGCGCACCGCAGATGTAAACCGTCTCCTGCGCGGCGCTCAGACGTTCATCAGCCTTAATCGGCATGGCACTCACCGGTTGTAATCCACTCTGGAAATTTCCATCGGCAGTAACTGCGTCCGCTTTTCTTTGTTCGATAATCAAAAGCGGCGGGGCAGACCGATTGGCGCGCCCGGCCAGAAAGCCGCCGCCGAAGAGTGCAACGCTTGCGAGCAGCGGCAGAATAATCCGCGCCCGCCGAAACTCCTTCGCGCACACGGAGCAAAAACTACGGCACGGCCAGAAGCGCCAGCGTCTACGCTCAAACGGTGCGCCACATCCTGTGCAAAAGTTCGGTCGGTACAAGGTGAGGACCTCCGCTCTGGTTAAAGCCTAAACCAAGTGTCGATGAAAGCCGCACAGTGTCTCGCACAGTGTCTCGCATAGTGTCAGTCGAGAAAAGCGCATCAGTGGCAACAGCCGATGCCCAGGGGGTTTTGATCGCAACGATACACTGTAAGTGGTAGAAGCATCGTTATCTGGTTGTTGCGCACGCGGGCATATGTTGCATGTACGATACATGCGTGCTATATTCCTTTACCCTAAAAGTAAGACCCATTTGGCAATGATCCGGTCCGCTTAGAGCACGGGCGTTTGCTGAACCGTTGAAGCGTTGTAACTGTTTTGGTTCATGCGTTTAAAACTTTATTGTAACCGCTATGAGCATTTCAAAGATCCTTTGGTCTGCTCGGTCAATTGTGTCTACCGCACGCGCTGCCAAGATTTCGCGCTCTTTTATGACGAGCGTCGCGACGAAATAGACGCGCTTGTTGCCGATTATTATCAAACACGATCCACTAACGAGCCGCGTTCTGCTTCGCCTGCGCCAATAGCCACCGTTGCTGACGTGCTCACGCTAATACGTTTGGAGGTTAAGAAGGAAATGTCCGAAGTTGTATACATTTGGATAGGTGCTGACGACCGCGCCGAATTAGTCGAGACTGAAGAAGTGCTGCGTCGTGCTGAACGAGGTGCGAAGGCTAAACACATTTACAAAGTTGCACAGGAGATGGAGCTGCGTTTTCAACTCGTGCCGCGCAAACGAATTGAAAAAGCTAAACGCATCGTCGCCGTCGAGGCAGAACGCGCCGCCTCTCGCCGCTCGCGCCTTCGTCCTGTAACTACCATTACCCAACCGGATGAGGATCATCGGACACCGATGACACCCATTACATCGACAGAACAACAGCCCGCAACCCCGGTGCGGCCGCGCCGCTCACGGGTCGCCAAGGCTAGTGGCTAATTGAAGACAAGTCGGCAGTCCGAGGTCCGAAGTCAGCAACCAAGCCGCCGCCAGCCATCACTGACTGCATCCTCCGGCTCTGGACCTCGGACTTCGGGCTTTTCGACGGCTTGCAAATCCTTGTGCTCTCCTTGCATACTTGTGCCTGAAAGCAGTTATTTCTGGCGATGATCCTTCTTCAATCCTTTTGTAGACACCTTCCCCGAAGACATGTTTGGATGACGCTTGCTTTGCTGTTGTGCGTCTGCGCAACAGCACGCGCGCAGAACACCGACGACGATGTGGTGCGGGTCGAGTCCAATCTAGTTCAACTCAACGTCGGTGTCGCCGACCGCAGGGGTCAAGCAATTACCAACCTTTCGCGCGACGACTTTGTGATTTTTGAAGATGGTGTGCAGCAAAAGCTGGTCAGCTTTGAACCCGCCTCAGCGCCCTTTAGTTTGGTTCTGTTACTCGATGTATCTGGTTCGACCTCAAGCTTTCGCTCAACACTCAAGCAAGCAGCTCTGCGCTTTATCGATGCTCTCGCGCCCGAAGACCGTGTGATGGTGGTCGCCTTTAACAATCGAACTGAAATGCTGACGCGCTTCACGGTTGATCGACGTAAGATCGCTGAAGGCATCTTTCGCGCGGAGGGGCGCGGCACCACCGAACTTTACAAAGCGTTACGTTATGCGCTGGATCAACTCGCTAACGAAGGCAAACGCCGCAAAGCCATTATCGTGTTGACCGACGGTCTTGATACACAGATGCGCAACGGAGATCGCGCGGCGGCGGCGAATGCTACCAGCAGTGAAGAAGCCGTGGCGGCGATCAAACCCGAGGCCAATCCGACGCTCAACGCAGTGCTTGATATGGCTGACCGGCAAGGCGCAACCATTTATCCGCTGGCGCTACCTTCGGGCGACCCCAAGCGCCTTCCCATTATTACTCCGCAGCTCACGGCCATCTACGCATCTGCGCGCGTGCGTTTGCAAAGGCTTGCCGACCGGACGGGCGGGCGACAGCACGAGATCGAACGGTTAGAGGATTTAGGCAGACTCTACGCCGAAGTCGCCGCCGATTTGCGCACGCTGTACAGCGTCGCCTACCAACCTGCCGGTGCTCGCGCGCGCGATGGGCGCTGGCACGCCATCCGCATCGAGGTTAAGCGCCAAGACTTGATTGCACGCACACGCCAAGGCTACTTCGCCCGCTAAGAAACTCCCCATCGCCCAACAACTATCCCGGGCGGCAAACCAGCTACACCAACGCTCCCGAATTCGCACGCCGAACCAGTGTTAGAGTTCACACTCCACACGCCAGCACCGCTATAAAGTACAACGGTAACGAGGCGGGGCTGCCTATTACGGTCCGCTTACCACCGAGCGGTGTCTCAACTCACGCTTTTACTGCCATCTGGAACATCTCGCGCTTTGCGACTTTCTTACCCTTACAGAAGGCGCCCTTCCGCCTGCGCGCAGTGGGACTATCGGCACTTCCGTTATAGTAAAGAAGAGCAATCATGAACCAACGAATTTCCCCAAGGACCTACACATTTACTGTGCTATGTACGATGCTCACTTTGTTGTGGGTTGGCGCGCCGGCGAGTGCCGCCATGCAACAGCAAGCCATCGAGCGAACGAGCGGCCCCCGTAGCAACTCAGCGCCGCCGACAGCCAACGCATTGCTTGGGGTCAGCAGTGATCCTTTTATCTTGCTCGCAGAAGAAACGGCGGCGGGGAAAAGTTTCAATATCAACTTCCGCCGCACGGAGATGGACGCGAAAGCCGAGGCAACGGCTCAGGTAGCGGTACGTGGGCAGACGCTCTTAGTGCGGCTGCGCGCGCGCAACCTGCCGCTGCCTTCACACTTCGAAGTGCCGCGCTATGCATTATGGGTTTATCTCACGAACTACCAAGTGAAGATGTATATCGGCGACTTACCCGTGACGCCAACCGGCAGGCCAAACCAGGGCGACATCACGAGGCGCGGTGAGTCCGACAGTGCCTACCAGTTCCCCGGCCTGCCTCCGGGTGCGGTCTTCGGCGGATTGCTGCTAACGGCTGAACCAGCGCGCTACACACCGGTCATCAATCAGGCGTTGCGGCCTTTGTTGATTGGTCTCATTTCGGAGCTGAACATAGAGAATAGCGCGGAGATGATGGCCCCCGCCGAGGCATCAATTATTGCTCCGAAGTAGCGGCGCGAGGCAAGCTTTGCTGGCCCGGCAGAGTAGTGTGCGAAGCACGCCTAAGTGTTAGCACCACCCTCGCCGACCCATCAGCCATAGTTCACTTGGGTGTTTAATTAAGGCTATCCTGAGTTGAATTGCATCACCTCCTTTGCTGTGTTATAAAATGCTTGCGGACATTGTTGGATGTTCGGGACCCCTCCCACTCCCTCACAATCAAGTTCAATCTTCATAGCAATTCCTTTTACAAACTCATATGCCTTATCCGATTGCTCATGGCTTATTAGCAGCCAGCCTCGTTGCCGCTACATCCTCAGAAAAACCATTACTTCGCAACTGGAAAATCTTGCTGCTGTGCGCTGCGCTCGGCAATTTGCCCGATTGCGACTTCTTCTTCGTGTGGATTCTGCACATGGGGAGAAGTTGGCACCGTGCCTTTTCTCATTCCATTGTTTTCAGTTTAATGATTGGGTTCGGTTTGGCTATGCTGCTGGCATGGCTCTCCAAACAACCATTCAAACGCACAAACGCATGGCTGTTAACCGGCGCGATTCTTTCCCATACGCTGCTCGATATAGCCACCACGCGCTCAGCCGTTTCAGGTGCGCAAGTTCTATGGCCTTTCTCCAATCAGCGTTTTGCCCTCAACCTGTTCCCCTACAACGGCATTGAAAGTTTTCTCCACCGTAACACACTGGTTGAATCGATTGAAGGCGCGTTCTATTTTTGCTTAACGGAGCTAGTGCTGTTCGGCACCATCTTCTGTTTGGCGAGACTATCACGCAGTTTCTTTGAGCGTTTTTCGCAATTGGTTTACGGCGAGTTCCCAAGCAGCAGCAACTAAAATCGAAGCGTAGAAGATTCAGTCACGCATCCACAAAGCGACACGAAGAAGCGGCGCAGATCGAACAGACACAGAGTTGTTAATCAGCTTTGTGTCTGTTCTGCTTGATGCTCCTTCGTGTCCTTTTGCGCATTGCTCATGTGTTCCATTCTTGTAAGTTTCGAACAACAGCAGTTACTGATAATAGTAACCAGGGCCAGTGAGTTCTCGGTTGAAGTGGCATGTGAAACAGGCATGTGAAGTTGCACGAGACGAGAGCGGTCTGTGTTGGCTGTGCTGGCCGCTATCCACAGGCTCGGGGCCTCGTGCTACTGTGAGAACTGCATGGCCCTGAATGGTGATCCTGGACTATCGCCGTGGACTCAGGAAAGTTGTTATACTGGCGCGCTTATTACTCATCAAGCGAGCAACAACTCGTGTAGATCATAGGAAAAAATTCGATGAACAAACCAACAGTGAAACTCTGTGGTTTCATGTTAAGTTGTGCCGTCATGCCAGCCATCGTAGCCAACGCAACACATCAGCTACAAGCCCAAACTCAAGCTCAGACGCAAGCCCAGACGCAAACTAAACCACAGCTTGTCGAAGGAACTTACGATGCTGAGGTCGTCGCCGACGGTCAAGGCACACTGCCTTTTATGCTTATCGTCAAGCGCGACGGAGAGAAATTGACGACCGAGGTAAAAGAGGGTGGTGACATCAACATCACCGGCATCACGCTCGATGGAGAGAACGTGAAACTGTCAGCGACCTATCAGGGCGATCCATTTGAACTGCCGGGCAAATTGATGGAGAACGCTATGGGCGGCAAATGGGCGGCCGGTGGATTCGCTGGAACGTGGTCAGCAAAGAAACGCGCTGAGAAGAAGTGAGGCTTATATGATCTGGATAATTTTTGCTCTGGGTGCGGCCCTTTCGTGGGGACTGTACGGGCCTGCGCTGCATCGCGGGCAAGTTCAACTCGGCAGCCCGCTGCGTGCGCTGCTCTGCGTCGGGGTTGCCTACTTCTTGATCGGAGTGCTGGTTCCCGTGATCAGCCTTTGGTATCAGGGAGATTTGAACGGCTTCAGCATGAAAGGTTCTACGTCAGCGACGTTGGCCGGAACCCTGGGTGCTCTCGGAGCGGTGTGCATCATCTTTGCTTTCAAGTCCGGAGGGCTTCCCACCTATGTGATGCCGCTGGTGTTCGGCGGCGCCCCCGTCGTCAACGTGATCTTCTCGATGTGGCTGCACCCGCCAAAGACGGCTCCTAATCCTCTGCTCTACGTCGGCTTTCTCCTCGCATCACTCGGCGCAGGACTGGTGCTTTACTACAAGCCTCAATCTTGAGCACAGTTCCATTTTATCCAGCTTCTACGCTGCCCCGAATCTTACGTCATAAATCCCAAGGTTGGCGTCGCGAAGTTCCCAATCAACGGGAAGACGATGGGGATATTCTCCGCGCTCACGCCGTACCAAGAGGCAAGCGTCGCGGCATACTGCTCCACTGATCCAGTCGGTATCCACCGTCCTCTGTTATCCGTGTCATCCGGGCCTCCGAACTGCAAAGTCGGATACACAGTTCCATTGAGGCCGGGCACACCATAGAAGTCTCCACCGCGCACCCCGCCGCCCAGCACGAAGTGATGATTACCCCACGCGTGATCCGAACCTACTACGCCTGCGCCCGTCCCGGCAGGTTGCAGCGTGCGTCCGAAGTCAGAGAGCGTAAACGTTGTGACCTGTGATTCGACTTCGAGTTCAAGCGTCGCGTCATAGAAAGCCTTCATCGCTTGGCTCAGTTGCCTCAACAGACTCGCCTGCGTGTTAACCTGATTGGCATGCGTATCGAAGCCTCCCAATTGGCAGAAGAAGATTTGACGACTCAGGCCGAGCGTTGGTGATGTTTGATTCAGCTTGATGACCTTAGCCACCTGCTTCAGTTGATTGCCAAGCCCTGTATTCGGAAAAGCAGTCGCGAGCGTCGGATCGACGTTGAATGACTTGCCGATGTCGAGCGCTCTCTGGGTAGTGTCGCTCGCTGCTCCGACGAGCGTCGCTTCGCGGTCTATTGTCCGCAAATACTCCATCGAAGTTCTTCGCGCGACATCTTCGGTCGAGGTGCCGAACCCGTTAAGAACCAGTACCTGGTCGAGCCCCGTCGGCGCGGGCGCGATGGAGAGCGGATGCGTACTCTCTCCGCGGATAAAGATACCGCCCGACAAAGCGGTGATCATCGGCACACCCGAAGGATGGGGGCCGATGACATCGGCCGTGCGTCCGCCCCATCCCGTGCGGCTCACGGCGTTTGAGATGGCGGTCTGCCACTGCGCGACCTGATCCGAATGGGAGAAGAGCTGGTAGGGACGAGGAGCGCTTCTGTTCTGGTACTGCTCTCTTGTGAGAGGCTTGATAAGCGGCCCGACATTACACACCATGGCGAGCTTCTGCTCAGACCAGAGCGTCTGTAGCTCAGGCAAACTCGGATGCAGCCCGAACGGACTGTTGATGCTGAGCGGTGTGATGGGCAGCAAGCCCGTCTCGCTGATGGCGAGGCCGGATGTCCCGCGCGCCGTCGCGTAGGATGCGTACCCCTCGGTGCTGAGCGGCACCAACATATTGTTGCCGTCGTTGCCACCGGCGAGGAAGATGCAGACCAGTGCTTTATAGTCCTGCCCTTGCGCCAACGCATTGATCAAACTAAACCGTTCGACCCCGGAGGCAAACGCGGCTGCGCCGAAAGCATATCCAGCGCAGGCATACACTGCGCGCCGCAAGAATTCTCTGCGTGTTTGTGCCATCTTTATCTCTCCACCTGATACTGCGACGAAGTCGCGACTAAGTACACAGCCGTCCGCGCGCGCTTCAGCGGATTTGACCCCGAAACCTTTGACACCGCGTCGATGATGCTCGAACGCATCTCCGGCGACATGCGGCCGTGCATCATGAGGTTACCCACCGCATCGACGAGTTGCGCCGGATCACCGGCCAGCGCCTGCATGGGCGATAGATCAATCGAAGTTCCCTGCGGCGCATTGGCGCTGACCGGGATGGGGATATTCGAGAAGATTATCTTATTGACAAAGTTGGCGCGCCGGAGCGCCGTCGAGGTTGAAAGAATCCCGAACTCGGGGCCGCGCACGCCGTTGGTGGCGGGCACGACGGTGCCGGGTGAGAAGTAACTGAACACCGATGGCGGCCGGAAGACATCCATGCCCATCGACACGCTATCAGGGTTAAGGTATCCGTCGCTGGTTGTGCTTTTGTCCGCTGATCGAGCATTGAAGGCTCGGAGGATGTTGGTGATAAATAACGCAGGGTGACGCAGACGGCCGTAAGCCGGTTCCGTTTTGACATCACCACGCGCTTCCGCGTCGAGCAGAATCGCCCGGACCACCGCCCACAGATCGCCGCGCACTCCTGCGCCGTTGTCGTTAAAGACTGTGGCAACGCGCTCCACATAGTTCGGACTCGGATTACTCGTGACCAAGTGTTGAATGAGTTGCTTGCAGATGAACGGCCCGACGTTTTCGTCGTTGAAGATATTGTCGAGCGCGTCGTTCAAATCCTTGGTCGCAGTCTGCCCGGCGGGAAGCACTTGCCCTCTGAGTAGCGTCTTCGCTCCGGTGTCGTGCTGGCTTTGGTTAGGAACCATCGGATTGATGTAATTCGGGACGCCCTGGGCTGGCGATGCCGCGCGATTCCAACCGGTAAAGACGCGTGCGAAGTTGTTGACCGTGGTTTGATCGTAGGTTGGGATGGATTGACCCTCCGCATCCAGTTGCGGCGTGCCGTTTAGATTCAACTTAACTGTACCAACGGAGAAGAGTTGAAGAACCTCGCGCGCATAGTTTTCGTTCGGGTTCGTCTTGGTATTACCGGTCATATCCAGGTAATTACCCATTCCAGGATTAAGAGTAATCTCATAGAGCAACTGGCGGTAATTACCGAAGGCGTTTCGATCAATCGTCTGCAGGTATGCAGCCATCCAACTCGGCTGTGTAATCTCGACGCCGGAGATGACAAGGATCTGGTGTAAGGCGAAGGCTACACGCCCGCGCAACTGATCCGGCCCATACAGCGCGTTTGTGAAGAAACGGTTCTGCAGCAGGTAAAGCGTGTAGTTATCCCTCTGGCACGGACCGTCCGGGCAGTAATAGGGCATGTCAGGATTGTTAGTGTTTCGGGTCGTCGGGTAGAGC
>JACCTF010000180.1 GCA_013812565.1 Pyrinomonadaceae bacterium
AGCGATGTCTGAATAGTGCGGCGTATCAAGGCGGATCACTGCGCCGGGGCGCGCGATGCGGTAAAGTTCGCCCATCACCGCGAGCACATCCGCGACGTGTTCGATCACTTGATTGCCGATGATCAAATCGAACTCGTTGTCGGGAAATGGATAGGGGATAGAATCGAGGTCGTGGATGACATCCGCATCTGTTTTCGGATTGATGTCAAGGCCGATGCTGCCGGGCGTTTTGTGTGTGCCACACCCGATGTCGAGAATCTTCATCGCTTTGTTGTTCGTTTGCGCCGCCGCACCCCGTCGCTACCGCTCCGGGTACTGACCTGTCTGACCCTCGCGTCACACTGTAATTACACCCCGATGCCAAAATCACTTGACTCGAATAAGCGCTCAGACGTATCGTCGCAACTCCGAGCAAATTGGGATGCCGCTTCTTTTTCGTAGATCGTTACGCATGTAGGCTGAGCATCAGCTTTTCTCTGAATACTCTACATTTCTTCTAAAGCAATCTCAGATGTGAGTCGTTGACATGCGGACGCGCGCTCGTCGACGCAAAGTTCGCTAAGCCCCTCACGGCTTAAGATTTACAGAGCATCAACGCATACCACGACATACCGATGAACTTGAGGTCGAATCTCCGGCGAATCCGGGTTCATCTTTATCTTTATAATTCAGGAGTGAACAATATGTCCGCCACCAAGCTCCGGTTGCTGAAATCAACGATACGCTCGCATAAGCGTCGGTTTTCATCCCACTTAACCTTACTGGCGTTGGCGGTCTCGCTGGTGGGCTTCATGGCCGGGATCACACGCGCCCAGGCCGTCAAGGGCACTCTGCTCGGCACAATCACCGACACTGCCGGTGCCGCCGCGCCGGGTGCCACCATCACCATCACCGAGACGCGCACAAACATCAGCAGCACGACCACCGCAAACCAGAGCGGTAATTACGTCTTCTCGAATATCCAGGACGGCCTTTACCGCGTGGAGGCTACGCTAAGCGGATTCAAAAAGGTTATTCAAGACAGCGTCGAGGTCAAGGTCAACACTACGGTTCGCGTGGACCTCGCCCTTGAGGTCGGCCAGTTGACAGAAACTGTCACGGTGGCGGCAGAGACGGCGCTTCTTCAGACCGACCGCGCCGATACCGGCCGAATCATTGAGAGCAGGCAGGTTGCTGAACTGCCTCTGGGCTTCAACCGGAACTTTCAAGGATTGCTCATTACCGTACCGGGCGCGACGCGGCCGACTCGTCCGCACTCCGAGTTCTTCAACCCACAAGATAGTCTCGAATCGAAAGTGAACGGGCAATCCCGCTTGTCCAACAACTTCCAGATCGAAGGAGTTAACAACAATCACAAGACCGGGCTGCTTACGGTGCTGATACCGGCGGCAGATGCGATTGAAAGCGTTAGCATCAGTACAAGCAACTTCGACGCTGAACTCGGAAGCGCCGGGGGCGCTGTCTCTTCAGTAACCATCAAGTCGGGGACCAACGATGTGAGAGGAAGCGTCTTCTTCTTCGGCAACAATGAGAACACGCGAGCCAAAGAGTATTTCTCGGGAAACAAGGCGCAGACCAGATACCGGCAATTCGGTTTCGCCGTCGGCGGCCCCATCGTTAAAGACAAGCTTTTCTACTTCGGCGACTACCAGTACACGAGCGACAAACTGGGGAAGGTCAACCGCCACATCATTCCGATTCCGGATTGGCAAAACGGAGACTTCAGAAATGCTCCGACCAGGATTTATGATCCGGCCACCGGCAATCCGGACGGCACAGGCCGCCAACAAATCAGCTGCAACGGCGTGCTGAACGTCATTTGCCCCAACCGCATCAGCCCGATTGCTCGGCGTATCCTGTCTTTCATCCCCGCACCCAACATCGCCGGCGCCGCGCTCGGGCAGAACAATTTCGTCGTCAACACGGTGAGAGAAAGAGAGACCCACTCTTTTGATGTAAAGATCAACTATCAACTGAACGATAGTAACAGTCTTTCTTACCGCTTCAGCTATCAGCGCCCGGAACTCTTAGATCCCGGCAGCTACGGCGTTTACGGCGGCCCGGCCAACGGCGGCTTCGCCGGCAGCGGGTTGCAGAACGTCATCAGCTCGGCGGTCAATTATACGCGCACTTTTAATCCGCGATTGATCCTCGAAGCACGCGTGGGCGTCAGCTGGTACGAAAACACGGCGTTAACGCAGGCGGTCGGACTAAAGACCTCTGAGGAGATCGGCATTCGGGGCGTTAACGTAAACGATTCTTCGGACGGACTGACTTTGATCGAGATCGGCGGATTCTCCAATCCGGTGGTCGGTTTCTCAGCGAGCCTGCCCTGGGAGCGCGGCGAGACGACGACAAACATTTCAGGCATCGTCTCTAAACTCTTCGGCAACCACACCCTCAAGATGGGCGGTGAGTTGCGCAAGAACCGAGACTTTCTGCTGCAGGTCCAGGACAACGGCGGCACGCGCGGGCGCTTTAGGTACGGCGGCGCGCAGGCGGGACTGCCCACCGACAGCGCCTCACTCAACGGGCAAGCCAACGCCTTCGCGGCATTCCTGCTTGATCGACCCAACAGCGTCGGCCGCGACCTGACGGTGATCGAAGAGCCGGGCACGAAGCATTGGGGGTTCTTCAGCTTTGTCCATGACAAGTGGCAGGCAACACAAAAGCTCACGCTCGATCTGGGGTTGCGACACGAGTATTACGACCCGCATGTCGGCATCGTGAGTAAAGGCGGACTATCCAACTACGACATCACGAATAACACGCTGCGTATCGCAGGTTTCGGCGATGTGCCGGAAAATGTGGGCGTCGAGAGCTACTTCTGGAACTTCGCGCCGCGACTCGGCGCCGCCTATCGCTTCAACGATAAGACGGTGCTGCGCGCCGGCTTCGGCACCACCATCATCCCGTTTCCCGACAACCGCTATGCCTTCAACTTCCCCGTCAAACAGAACAACCAGTTCAACCCGGCGAACCAATTCGCGGCGGCCGGTTCGATGGCGGCGGGGCTTCCCGCGCCACAGACCTTCAGCGTGCCCGATAACGGCATTATCCCGGCCACCACACCGATCCTGGTAAATCAGGGCTTCTTCTACGTGCCGCCGGATTTGAAGGAAGCGAAGATCCACTCTTGGAATGTGGCCTTCCAGCGCGCGTTGTTCTGGGGCCTTACGGCCGAGGCGGCCTACGTCGGCAACGTCGGGCGCGGCGTCATCGCCGACTTCAACTTGAATGCCGGATTGGTGCCGGGGCAGGACAACGCCGGGCGGCCCTTCTTTCAACGGTTTGGCAAGACGGCGTCTGTGAATACCTGGTATCCGACCGATACCAGATACAATTCACTACAGGTCAAGGTTGATCGGCGCTTCTCGAATGGGTTGCTAATCAACACCTCTTACACGCTGGGCCGCGCCTTCGACTTCTCAGACGATAACGGCGGTATCAGCACCCCGGCCGACCCGTCCCTAAGCGATGGCCGCGCTGGTTTCGACCGCACGCATAACCTGAGCGCGAGCTTCGTCTGGGATGTGCCGTTGGCACGCAACAGCCAGGGCTTAGCCAAATGGGTGTTCAACGGCTGGCAGGTGTCGGGCATCTTTGCGGCGCAGTCGGGGACGCCGATCGATTTTCAAACCAGCGCGGCGACGCTGCGCGCTCCCGGAAATACACAACGTCCAAACCTGAGTGGCGACCCGCAGGTTCTCGGAAATATCGGGCCGGGACAACGCTACTTCGATACGTCAGTCTTCTCCACGCCGGCGCCGAATACGTTCGGCAACTTCGTTCGCAACTCTTCAATCAACGGGCCAAGTTACGTGAACTTCGACGGCTCGCTTTTCAAGAGGTTTCGGTTCAGCGAGCGGTTCAGTGGGGAGCTGCGTGCTGACGCCCTCAACGTCACCAACAGTCCGCACTTCAACAACCCGAACAGCACCCTCGGCAACGCGACCTTTGGGCAAGTTACCAGCGCTTTCGGCGAACGCCTGGTACGCTTCGGCTTAAGGATCATCTTTTAGTTCTTAAGTTCTTAGCACAGACCGAAGGGGTCCGCCTTTGCCGAGGGCGGACCCCTCTTTCTTTAGTAGTACTGTTGCGACTCCGGCCACTCAAGTATACTCCGCCCCTCAAACTCATTCGGCAACTACGCCGAGCTTTCATCTCGTAAGCTCAACTCCTCCTCTTTCATGTGGCACTCGTGCGCCCCCAAAAATCTTTCCAGTTGACAGCCCCGGTGCGTAAGCGTATAAGCCGCGATGTAATTCTTTCAAACGTC
>JACCTF010000636.1 GCA_013812565.1 Pyrinomonadaceae bacterium
CGGGTGCCGCCGAAAGAACGTCTTCTTGTGCGATGACGCCCATCGCAGAGCAAACGATCGACGGTGGCAGGGCTGATGGTAAGTAGTTGTGAGCGAACCTCGTCGGCTAACGACAGATGACCATGTCGCTCCAACACGGAGAGGAACTCGGGCAAGAAAGGAACAAAACGCTTCGAGCAAAGACGGTAACTTGCCTGCCAGACGGCGACGAGCGCGTCTTTGACTTCTGCGTTATAGGTGCGTGGTTTTCGACGCTCTTTAGTGTCCTGGTTTTTATGTGCGTCACGGCTGAGCAAAACGAGAGCATACTTGCGGTGGTAGTGTGTCGCGGCAGTGAACTCATCGAGAATCTTCTGTTTGATAGGATGCTTCGCTTGACGGTAGCGGGGAGAAAGACTCAAAGCTAATTCTTGTCGTGCTGAAAGGCTCATTGTTCGTTCCATCCTTTGCCTCCAGCCGCTCCCTTTAGAACGGAAGCGATAGTGAACGAGACAACGGCGTCACGAATGTAAGATTTTCAGTGAGGCAATGCGGGGGACCACGACAGTTGACAATACCATTACACTGGAAAGGTATTACACGTAATGTCTACGGCGGTCAATGCGGCAGTAGATAACGCTTTCGCTGCCATCATAACTCTCTCGGCGCTTACTGCCCCCGCGTTTAGCCGGACAACGTCGCTACGACCCGGGCGGATGAAGAACGGCTCTCCTGAAGCCACTATCACACCTGATGCGGCTGCTCGTTCGATCACCTCGACTGAGTCCACACCGGGAGGCAGATGCACCCAGATGTTAAGACCATCAGTGCCGCTCAGTGCCCATCCACCGCGAGCGCCAAGAGATTCCTGTAAGACGCGTGATGCGCAGATTCGTCTCTCCGTGTAAGTGCTACGGGCTGCCGCAAGAACACTATCGAGTTCCGTATCCGCTAGAGCATTAGCAAGTGCACGCTGAGTTAAGTGAGAACACCACCCGTCAGCAAAACTTTCCGCTTCAGCGATTAACGTGCGCAGACGTGTTCGAGCAACTGCTACCGCAATTCGCAGGTCAGGCCCCATAGATTTAGAGAAAGATCTGATGTAAATAACCCGATCCTCAATTCGGCGGTCACTTATCAATGACCCGGAACGTGTCGCAGTAGCTCCGGCGAAATGATCATCTTCAATTGCGATCACACCCGGGTATGCAGCAAGCACATCCGCCAAGGCCATCATTCGGTCGACTGACCATGACGCACCGGTTGGGTTGTGTGCCCGTGGGGTTAAGAGCACCGCGTTAATCCCCTCGGAGAGGGCAGCATCGAGCGATTGGGGTAACGCGCCTTGCTCGTCAACATCCACGCCTACCAACTTGCAACCGGCTCGTTCGTAAGCGTCAAAGATGGTCGGATAGCCGGGTTCCTCTACGGCTACAACAATCTCTGGTCTTCCCGACAAGGCTGCTACAATTTGCATGGCGAGAACCATGAACTGCTGTGCTGATGAAGCGACAATCAGGTCAGTTTCCTGAGCGGCCACACCGTCACCGTTTAGCCGGGGTAAGATTTCACGTATGAGAGAAGCAACCGGCTCTGGGCTGGCATATTGCAAGTCGGCATGTTGGGTTGCATCAATCGCTTTCTGCCAAGCTTTCTGCAATATCATTAACGGTAATAAGCTGGTGTCGGGACGAACCGTTGAACAGTCAAACGCATTTGAGTGAGCGGCACGCAACCTAGCGGCAGAGGCCATCAATGCCCGCCGCCGCCAGCTAGGTGCAGGCGGAGTGCGTGTTAAAAAAACGCTCGTAGAGCCTGATGGCAGAAAATTATTTTCGTTTGAATTCATTGTTGAGCGATTGCCGCTGCGGTCGTTCATGTACGAACTCACGAACGTCCCACGCCCGACTTCGCTATTGATCCATCGGTCTTGATTGAGCAGGTTGTAAGCAGCCGCAACAGTCGTAGCACTAACACCCAATTCGGACGCAAGGTGACGTACAGTGGGGAGCCGCTCGCCTGGTCGAAGTCGCCCGAAAGTAATATCTCGGGTGATTTCTTCGGCGATCACCTCGTACCGAGCAGTGCCACCATTCTGCTTGAATAGGCGTTCACGAACGTTAGCCCAATCCATGCCTTTTTCTCCGAAGTTGATAAATTGCCGCAGGGTAACAACGATATCTTCTTCTTAAGAAGATTAAACGCGTTTCAGATTTCGTTTTCCTCGGCGTTGCTTTGTAATTCAGGAACAATCTTCACCATTAACTATATTACATTCAAAGTGTATTCATGCCAATTTCGAGAAACACGTACAAGTCTCGTCGAAGACAGAGTGTCCCTAATTTTTATTGACAATTAAGTAACAGTCGCTATAAAGTCCGCTCGATTGTACCGGCACAATTAGGGAACGTTAGCAATACAATCTCTCGCTCTCAATGATCCGGCGAGGGGAAACCGCTGCACAAAGTAACGCGAAAACGCTTAACAAGCATTTGCTCTGGCTGAGTGAATGGTCGCTGCTTAACCTCTCAGGCAATTAATGCTCGAAAGATAATGTTCAGATGTTTTGCCACTGCTTCGGAGCGCGGCGGCAGCACTTAAGCTGCGATGGGTGAAAGTTCGTCACCAACTTTGAAAGGCTGATCTTAAATCTTGATCTACCGGATGAATGGGAAAAATAAACACATAACCATTATGACTTCGTTTGCAGGAGGCAGTCTCATGAAACTTTGTTGTTTTCCGTCAAGAGCGTTCTGTTTAATCGTTTTGAGCAGCATGGTAGTGATAGCTCAGGGTGGTGGCGGCAGTGTCTCAGGAACAGTTGTCGATACCGCTGGCGCAGTGATCCCGAACGCTTCTATTGAGCTTACCAACCAGGCCACAGGTGTCGTTTTGAGAACAACTAGCACCTCTGCCGGTGAGTACGTCTTTCCAGTAGTGCCGACGAGTCACTACACCCTCGCCATAACGGCTTCAGGGTTTAAGAGAGGCGTCGCTAATAATCTCACGGTCAACTTAAATCAGCTTACCAGCGTGGATGTGACTTTATCAGCGGGCGGCGTCGAGAGCACCGTTGATGTTGCTGCCTCAGCCTTGGTGCTGCAAACAGATACTTCGCAACAGGCAACGACGATACAGAATCGGGCTTATGAAGAGTTGCCCCTCTCGGTGGCGACAGGGGAAGCCCGCAGCCCCATTGCCTTCCTCTTCTTGGCTCCCGGCGTCAGCGCCCCAAAGAATCTCAATAACACCGGCCAGTCCTTTAACACGCGGGTCAACGGTGGGCAGAACTTTCAATCGGAAGTGCAGATTGATGGTGCATCCATTCATTCCACTAACGTCTCGGGTGACCTGCGGAACGTGCCGTTTGCGCCGGATGCGGTACAAGAGTTCACACTCATATCGTCCAACTACTCGGCCGAGTATGGTCGAACGGGCGGCGGAATCATCACCTTCGTGACGAAGTCAGGGACGAATCAGTTTCACGGCGGGCTTTACGAGTATCTTCGTAAC
>JACCTF010000671.1 GCA_013812565.1 Pyrinomonadaceae bacterium
GCTCGCCACCAAACCAATCGTTCGCTGACGCAAGATTTTTATTGTCACGCAACAAAAAGCGGCGAGCCGACTGCCCGCCGCGAATGAGACAGGGGTGTTGGTGTGAACTTAGTGAGATGACTTCACCGCTTCGACGATGCTATATGGCGATTTGGTTGGAATGATGCGGGTCAGGCGAAAACCGGCTTTTGCCAGCAGGTCGCGATACTCCGCTGCGGTGCGCTCCACGCCGCCGGGCGAGACGAGCATTTCCAAATCCATGATCTTGCTGAAGTGCGGCTCGTTTCCGTCGGGAACAACCATTTCGATTATCAAAACCTTGCCGCCCGCGTTCATCGCCGCGTGAATGTTTTTAAGAATCTTAATCGAGCGTTCGTCGTCCCAATCGTGAATGATGTGTTTCATCATATAAGCGTCGCCCGCCGGAACGCTTTCAAAGAAGTCGCCCGAAACTTTTTCTACACGATCTGCCGCTCCTTCTTTCCTCAGTAATTCATCCGCGCCTTCGATGACCGATGGCACGTCGAACAGAATGCCTTTCAGATGCGGATTCGCCTTCAAAAATCCGGCGAGCAAAATGCCGTGACCGCCCGCAATGTCAGCCAGCGTTGCCGTCTCCGAGAAATCATAGGCTTCGGTCAGGGCGGGGATGATGCCTGTTGAAAAACTCGTCATCGCGCGGTTGAAGATTTCGCCGTGCGCGGGATTTTGCTTAAAGTAGTCGAACACTTCCGCGCCGTGAACGTGCCCCCAAGCGGTCTTGCCCGTCTGGACGCTGTAAAGCATTTCGCCATAAACGCGCCAGTGGAATTCCTCGCCGATCCAAATCACTACGTCCCGCATGCTGCCCACCCTATCGGACAAAAGCGGCTCGGCGAGCGGCGTCAGCGCGAAAACCCAATCATCAGTTTCCGCGAAAACGCCGACGCTCGCCAGAGCACGCAGGACGCGGTAAAGCGCGTGCTCGTTGGTGTTTGTTTCGGCGGCCAGTTCCGCGATTGATCGCGGCTTGTCTTTCAGCAAATCGGCGATTCCGAGTTTTGCCGCGACCGTCACAGCTTGCGACACGAAGCACCCCATCACGAGTTGCCCCAGCATCGCGTCGGGAGGCATTTGTTGTGTTTGCATGCTTGCTCCGTTGCTTTGTGTATTCATCGTTTCTCCTTATTGATTGCGCCAGAGGTTTAAGAATCATACCACTTGAATGTCATCGCAGTGCGCCTCACGGCATCGCGCTTCGTGCTTACCGTCAACCTGTAACGCGCAACGCGCGACCAAAAAGAATCATGGAAAAATAAAAGAGGTCGGCGTGTGAACAACGCCGGCCCTTCAATTCGATGAGTATTTCTCTCGCTCCAATCAACCGAGCACGCCGCGAAACTTCGCCGTGCTCGCCGCATAGCCGGGAAAGATTGTTTGCAGGTTAGAGTTGCCGAGGTGCTTCTGCGCTACCTCGCCGAACACGTCACGGAAGTCGGTCGTGAGCGCGAGGTCACGTCCCTCAAATAACTGATCGCCCTTCAGTCCCGGCCACTCTCCGTACACGCGCCCGCCGCGCACATCGCCGCCGATGACAAACATCGCGTTGGCGTGGCCGTGGTCGGTGCCGCGCGTGCCGTTCTCGCGCACGGTGCGACCGAACTCGGACATCGTCAGGATCACGACATCCTCCATCCGGGCCGGGCCGAGGTCGGTGACGAGCGCGTTCAACCCCGCGCCGAACTGCCCCAACAACAAAGAGAGTTGGCCGCGCGCCGCACCCTGATTGGTGTGCGTGTCCCAGCCGCCCATGTCGGTGAACGCGACTTCGAGGCCGACGCCCGCTTTGATGAGTTGCGCGATCTGAAGTAATGAGTCGCCGTAACGACCGCGCGGATATTGAGCGCCGTTTTCCGGTTTGTACTGCGCCGGGTTGACCTGCTTCAAAAACTTGACCGCCTCGAAAGTCTCTTTGCCCGTCCCCCGCAAGCTGTCGCCCACGCTTTCTTCATAGATGTCCTCGAAACCGCCCTGCACACTTTGCGAGTAGCGGCCCGCGCGAATCGTGAAGTCGGCGAGGTTCGAGATGGCGAGCGCGGGCGCACGCCCCTGCAAGGTGCGTGGGAGATTTTGCGTCACCGAGACGGCGCGGAATGGCGAGGCTTTCGTCTCAGTCTTCGCTTGCAACAGACGGTTGAGCCAACCGTCGGGCGTTGACTTCCTGCCCGGCGTCCCCGACTCCATGTAATCCTGCGCGTCGAAGTGCGAGCGCGTGTTGTCGGGCGATCCCGCGGCGTGCACGATTGCGAGCCGCTTCGCTTCCCACAACGGTTTGAGCGAGGCGAGCGACGGATGAAGTCCGAAAAATTTGTCGAGGTCAATGGCCGCTTCGCCGCCACCGGCCTTGCTCGGCTGCGCGATGGCGAGCGTCGGACGTAGTTTGTAATATTCGCCCTCGCCGTGAGGCACGACCATGTTAAGGCCGTCAACGGCTCCCCGCTGAAAGATCGTGATAAGGGTTTTACGGCGACCACTCGTGGCGACGCGCGTCAACGTTCCCTGCGCGAATACAGTGCGCTGTAGAAACGACGGCGCAACGTGCATCACACCAATGCTCGCAAGGGCAATGCCGCCCTGTTTAAGAAAGAATCTCCGATTCGTACTCATTGTCATGTACCTCTTTTCGATGCGAACCATGCCGGTCTTCCCAACCTGCCCGTCAAAATCCCGCACACAAACTTAGACGCTCGATGCTGTCCGTTGGTCACTCTTTCAGCTAATTCACCGTTGCAGAGCAGAACTGCTTTTCATTCATTGTTCATCGTTGCGGCGCTCAACATTTCCCTTACTGCCGCTGAAACTCCGGCGTGCCGAGGATCAGTGCGGCGATGCGCGCGACTTCAGGATTTGCGGCGGGCAGCGTGCTGTCCAGATTACGCATTGCACGACGCCCTTCGCCGCGCCCGAACCCTCCCCGGCGCGCGCGCTGTCCTTGATTGCTGTCCTCTGTCGCCATCGACTCATCCGCCCCCTTCTGTGAAGTGGATATCATCGCGTTGTCGGGCGCGTTCAGTTGCTTCATCAAAGTTTCTTTTGTCTTCGGCGACACGTCGCCCTGCAAAATCAGATTTAGAAATTGATCGACGACGCGCGCTTGATCGGACTGCGAGACTTTGGCGTTTGCCACATCCCCGGTGAAGCGCGCGAGATCGACGCGCGTGCCCGGAATACGATTACTGACAAGCGCGAGCGCGAAGTTCAAACGTTCGAGCAACGCGCCCGTGTTGACCCATGCCTCCGCCGTGTCGGGGTAGCCGGTCGGCGCTTGATACTGGTACAGCCCCTCGCCCATCCGCGCGAGCCATCCATGCAGCGCGGGCCGCGCGTCCGTGTCCGCGCCGAGCGTGCGGATGGCGCTGACGGCCAACTCAAATGGCGTTTTGATTTTCGCGCGGCGCGCTTCCGGCGCATTGAACTCCGGCGAAGTGAAGATCGCGCGCAGCGTCTCGCGAATGTCCCCGTCGCTTCTGATGTAGGTTGCGGCCACACGTTCGATGAGCGCCGGCGACGGGTTGTCGGAGACAAAGCGGCGGCTCAACTTGGTGGCGATGAACTTCGCCGTCGAAGGATGGCGAGACAGAATGTCGAGCACCATCTCGCCATCCTTCATGCCTCCCCCCGCCGGAATCTTCTGGCCGAGCACGATTTTTTCGCCGTCGTCGTGAAGGCGCGC
>JACCTF010000683.1 GCA_013812565.1 Pyrinomonadaceae bacterium
ATCTAATGGAGCGCGGCGTCGGACTCAACGCCCCGGGCGGAGTTCCCGGAGCGAAACCCGGCGCGCACCCTTCGCCGTATGCACAAGGACGACCTGTCGGCCAGCGCCCCGCCGGATAAAGACCATAACCGGAGTGATGGGTGACAAGTGATGAGTTAATACATTGGAGATTATGTTTTCACGTCGCGCTGTAACTTGCTGTGGATCGATCTGAGTTTTCAAATTATAAATTTCAGATCGCCTAAGCACAGCCACCAGACTTAAATTTCCAATGTAGTTAAGACATTGTTTGTGCTCATCACCCATCACTCATCACTTATGACTAAGGAGTTTTATGCCTACTTATGCCTTCAAAGGCCGCAGCCGCTCGGGCGAAGTCGTTCTAGGCGAGCGCATCGCCGAAAGCCGCGAAACGCTGCGGCAGCTTCTGCGCCGCGAACAGGTGATGCTCACTTCGGTGCAAGAGAAAGGGCGCGAGATCGCCATCCCCAAGATTGCCAAACGCGCGAAGGGGAAGGTTAAATCCAAAGACCTGGCGATCTTTACGCGTCAGTTCTCGGTGATGATTGATGCTGGTCTGCCACTGGTTCAAGCCTTGGACATTCTCGCCGGTCAACAGGACAACAAATACTTCCAGATGATTTTGACGCAGGTGCGGCAGGATGTTGAGGAAGGCTCGACGCTTGCCGCCGCCATGGCGCGCCATCCCAAGACGTTCGACCAACTCTTCGTCAACATGATTGAGGCGGGCGAGACGGGCGGTATTCTCGACATCATTTTGCAGCGCCTCTCAACCTACATCGAAAAGATCGTTAAATTAAAACGCGACGTTGTATCAGCGATGATCTACCCGACGGCGGTGATCGTGATCGCGGTGATCGTGATCGCGGTGATCATGGTCTTTGTCGTTCCGCAATTTGAGAACATCTTTATGGGTCTGCTCGGCCCCGGCGAAAAACTGCCGCTGCCGACCCGCATTGTGGTTAGCATCAGCAATTTTCTCGCCGGGTGGGGCGGTTTGATAATTCTTTTGGCAACAATCGGCACGATTGTTGCGACGACTTTTTACTATCGTACGCCGTCCGGGCGGCGGTATCTCGACGGATTATTGCTCAAGATTCCCATCGTCGGCCCGGTGATGCGCAAGATCGCCGTCGCCCGCTTTTCGCGCACGCTTTCGACGCTGCTCTCTTCAGGCGTTCCGATTCTTCAATCATTTGAGATAACGGCGCGCGCCGCCGGCAACGTCGTCATTGAGGAAGCGATCTTGAAAGTGCGCGCAAGCGTCGAGCAAGGCGAAAGCGTTGTCGAACCACTGAAGGCGACCCATGTCTTCCCCAATATGGTCGCGCAGATGATCGGCATCGGCGAGCAGACCGGCGCGCTTGATACCATGCTAAATAAGATCGCCGACTTCTACGAAGATGAAGTCGACGCGGCAATCGCCAATCTTTTGACGCTTATTGAACCCGCGATGATCGGCTTTCTCGGCATCACTATCGGCTCGGTCGTCATCGCGATGTACATGCCGCTCTTCACGCTGGTCGGCAAACTCTCGCAAGGAAACTGAGCGTGAATCGAATTTGATTCGTCCACTTTCGGGGACGTGATTCGCACCAAAAAGGATTTGATTCGTCCGCTGAGAAAGAGCCTGTATTAACAGGCTCTTTCTCATTGATAGCCCCCGCGCGCCATAATTCAACCAGCTTGGAGAAGCGCAATGCCATCCTTCGCATCGCCGGGAAATCTTTTTTGCGATGTATGTGCAGACAACAATTGCTTTGATTGAGAATGATTACTGAGTGTTGCATTTGAAAGCCGGGCGCGTTATCGAGATGTGACATTCAACTTCAGCAGCGAGTTGAATTCACTTGAGCGGTAGAGGCGCTGTGTCGCTTTTTGAAAATCCGTCTCGGTCGCTTTGTAGATGTCTACGAACTTTTGTGGATTACGATCAACCAGCGGAAACCATGTGCTCTGGACATGTACCATGATCCGATGCCCTCGCTTGAACGTGTGGCACGCGTCCGGCATCGTCCACTCAACCTTTGTCACTTCTCCCGGCTTCATCGGCTCGGGTCGCTCAAAGCTATTTCTGAATTTCGCGCGCATCGGTTCACCGCGCACGAGCATCTGAAAGCCGCCCATCCGTACGCCCGTCGGATTCGGTTCGGGATCGGGCATATCGGGCGGAAAAACGTCAATCAACTTGATGATGAAATCCGCATCCGTTCCTGTCGTTGAGACGTGCAAGCTGGCTGTAATGGGGCCAGCGATGGTCACATCTTCGGTAAGCACATCCGTTTGGTAAACAAGCACGTCAGGACGCCGGTCAGCGAAGCGTTGATCCTCTGCCATGTAGCCGCTCTTCATGCCGGTGGAGATCGTGCTGAGGTGCGGCACAGGTTTCGCCGGGTCGCTCACATATTCGTCGAAAGCAGTTCCACTCGTCGGCGCATCGAAAGAGAGTTTGCCGTTAGCGTGAAAGTAGAGCGAACGCTGTACGGCAGTGGGCGGCGGGTATGCATCGTAAGTGCGCCACTGGTTCGTGCCGGTCTCGAAGACGTAGGCTTCTGGAAGTTTGAGCGTGCCCTTGTCTTTGAGATGATAGTTGAAGAAGGGCAACTCTATTTGCTCACGATAGAAGTGAGCGGTCTTCGCGCCGAAGTGCAGATCGCCGAGCTGGTCGCCATCCGTACTGGCCCAGTGTCCATGCTCCCACGGCCCCATGACGAGGACGTTGTAGATGCCGCGGTTCTTCGCCTCAATCGATTCGTAAGTCTTCAGCGCGCCGTACAAGTTCTCAGAATCGAACCAGCCGCCGACCGTCATCACCGCCGGTTTGACGTTGCGTAAGTGCGGCAGGATGTTGCGCGCCCGCCAGAACTCGTCGTAAGTGCCGTGCTCCATCAGGTCGTTCCAGAACGGAATCTCTCCCTTGAAGTATTGCGCGTTAGCGTTTGTTAAAGGTCCGATGTCGAGGAAGAACCGGTAGCCGTCGGGCGTCGGGTAGTCGAAGATCGTGGCAGCTTGTGTGGTCGGTTTCGCGCGAGGGCGACCGTTGCGCGCGAGCCAGGTGAAGGCGTGCGGAAGAAAGAGCGTGCCGTTGTGGTGCCAATCGTCGCCGATGAACCAGTCGGCGACCGGCGCTTGCGGCGATGCGGCGCGGATCGCCCTGTGCGAGTCGATGATGCCGGTCGAAGTGTAAAAGCCCGGATATGAGATGCCCCACATGCCGACTCTGCCGTTATGGTTCGGGATGTTTTTCAGCATCCATTCAATCGTGTCGTAAGTGTCGGTGTTCTCATCAATCTCCTTTGGTGAAGTCTTGCGAGCGATGTGTGGACGAACGTGGACGAACTCCCCTTCGGACATAAACCGCCCGCGCACATCTTGATAGACGAAGATGTAACCTTCGCGCGCAAACGCCGGTGAAGGTCCGAGCGATAGTCGGTATTTCTCCGCTCCATAGGGCGCGGCGCTATACGGTGTGCGCGTGAGCATCACAGGATATTTCTGTGTGGAATCTTTCGGCGTATAGATCGCGGTGAACAACCGAACGCCGTCGCGCATCGGGATCATCTCTTCACGTTTCGCGTAATTGGCTGCGATGTCGAACTCATTGTTCGTTGTGTTCTGCGCATAGAGGGTGCTGCTGAAGATGAGAAGCAGTGATACCAGCAAGGCGGATGATCGAAGCGGCAGGAAGCGATGTCGATACATGTCTATTCTCCAATCTTTTTGCACGTAGGATAAAACTACTCATCGGGCAATGCCAATAGCGAATCGCAACTCGTCTCAGAACTCACTTCAGATGCTGACTGCAAGCCTGATTCTTCAATGCGTGTTATGAATATGCTGCGCCGCTCATCTGGATGGGACAGCCGTTCATATGCATATAACGACCAATTGTTAGTTGTTGCTGGTCACACGCTGGTCGCATCGGCTAAGGTTAATTGTAACGAATCCTGTTCGGGACCCAATCCTTCTGAGACTCTGATTGGGCGCAGGCCGGGCAGAGGTTATCGAAGCAATACAACCAACCAGCGACGGCTGTTCGCTTCGCATGAGTTGGGACAAACCTGCCGTAAGGCGGCAGATGAGTAATAGATTGCTATGACTGATCTCAATATCGCTGTCCTGATTAACCTGCTCGGCTGGGCTATCGGCTTGGCTCTCTATGCGATGCTACTCACCATGTCGGTGCGGACGCTTCGGTTAGCCTCATCCTTGAGTAACGCTGATCCGGTGGCGAAGGATCGTCAGGCAATCGCCGGTAGTGCAAGCAAGAACGGCTTCGATCTGTTGCCGCTGGCGACGGCGCTCCTTGGCTTGCTGTGGAATGCGGGCGCATTTGTCACACAAGGCTTGCATGGACTTGGTGTGAGCGAGCCTTCCACTCCAGCATACTTTTTACTCGGAGCATCATCATTTGCTGCGCTTGGTTTTCTGCCTGCGGTGGTTGTTCATTCGGCACTTCAGAATCTGAACCAGACAACGCACGAGCGCTTGCGGCGTGTGCTGACGCTGGTTGCCTATGGACTGTCAACGCTTGCGGCTGGAATGCATTTTTACCGGGCGTTCACCGATCAGCAAGCAGCGTCGGAGACAGGGTTGCAGTTGTTGACGGGTGGCTTCGTGTTGCTGATCGTGGGATTGTTTCTGTTGACACGCCGTGAACCCGGTTGGCCGCGTGCTGTGTGGGCCACAGCGCTCGCCGTGTTCGCCGTCTCCGCCCTGCATCTCTCAACCGGCGACAACACCGGCAACCATGAGCAGTGGTACGTTGAACTCATTGGGCATCACGCATCACTGCCGCTCGTATCGGCAATTCTCTATCAAGATTATCGCTTCGCTTTCGCCGACATCTTCCTGAAACGCGCGCTCGCGTTGCTTGCATATGTTGCGCTTGTTGTCGGCGCATTTGGTTTCTATGTATGGATTTTTCCCACCGTGTTTACAACCAGTGACTTCAGCGTTGTGGGAGCAAACAGCAACGCAGGAGCGGCTATCAACTCACGCTCTGTCGGCGTGCTGCTCGCTTTGTGGATGGGAACCGGGCTGCTGTATGTGTGGTTGCAACGTGCGGCACGGTGGTTTGTCGATAGCATCGTGTTGCGCCGCGTTGATTACACCGCGTTGCGCCTTGAGATTGCACGTGTTGCACAAAAACACGAAGCGTCCGATGAGTTGCTCGATGATGTATGCATGCGGCTGCAACCGGCACTGACAGCCCGTGAAGTAAGTTGGCGAACAATCGAGTCAATCGCAAACGTGGAAGCAGCAGACATGTTATCGAACGGCTCTCATGTGGAGAATGATTTAGACAGCTTCGTACCGCCGCTGCAAAACGCAGGCGTCCACGCGCGTCGACGTGGGAGTAGGCAGCGCACCGTTTTCACCGTACCGACCGCTGAACTGCCGCGCTACGAACTGAAGATAGGCGAACTCGCGGGCGGACGGCGGCTGCTCTCTGATGACTTCGAGATGTTAGAGGCCGTTGCCTTAACAATCGCACGGCGCATCGATGCCATGCGTGTCACGCACGAACGGTGCGAACAGGTGCAGCGTGAACAGGAGATTGCGAAGCTGGCGACCGAAGCGCAACTCCGCGCATTACGAGCGCAAGTTAATCCGCACTTTCTCTTTAATTCGCTGACCACTATCGGCTACCTGATCCAAACCTCACCTGAGCGCGCGCTTGAGACGCTGCTGCGTCTGACGGATCTGCTGCGCCGTGTGCTGCGTTCGACGGCCGAGTGGGTCACGCTCGGTGAAGAGTTGAAGTTGACTGAAAGCTACCTCGACATCGAACGCGCTCGATTTGAGGAGCGTCTACGTGTTGCGATAGATGTGCCGCCCCAGTTGCACGCTCTGCAAGTGCCGTCGCTCGTTGTGCAGCCGCTCGTTGAGAACGCGATTAAGCATGGTATCGCGCCGCTACGCGCGGGAGGCGAACTGAGCATTTTAGCACGACTCGTTGAAACGCCTGATAGTGAGAGTAAAGAGTTGCGCATCACAGTGCGCGACACGGGCGCTGGGGCAAGCGCCGCGAAGCTCGCCGAGGGGCGCAAGCACGGGGTCGGCCTTGCTAATGTTGAACAACGTCTGCGACTGTGTTGCGGCGCAACGGCACGCTTGCACATCGAGAGCGCGCCTGGCGCAGGCGCAATCGTTCGAATACATTTGCCCCTGCGTTCAGCGGTTACATCGGCGCACCCGCATCGCGCCTCTGACAATCAAGTTGGCGCGGTCGGTGAAACCAGCACTGCTCTTGCCGAAACCAGGATGGATGAAAGGAAAGCGGGATGAACGCTCGTTTGCGCATCGTCGTGGCTGATGATGAACGTCCGGCGCGCTCGTACCTCATTGCAATGC
>JACCTF010000730.1 GCA_013812565.1 Pyrinomonadaceae bacterium
CGGACGCGCAAAGTTCGACTTGCTCAAAGCGAGAGTTCTGTATGCAGCTTGAACTGAAAAAAATCAAGTGGGAGGCTGAAGTGTATCGCTGGGCCATCCGTTTGCACCAAATGTGAGGAAGATCCCACTTCAGGGGTGCAGTCCACGTCGCACGCTGCAAGCATGAGCGATTTGTAAGCAATGTTGAGGAGAACGCAAGGTGAGTGGGTAAGATAACTGAGAAAGTAGAAAACTATCAATGACCAACTATACATCGCCAGATGGTTCACCAGATGCCGTCAAATCTTCCTCTGAACTCAGTATACTGCCTGAGAGTTCACTGTTGAATAAGTAGTTTTTCACACTCACAATTCTCATGAACAAATTGCTTCTTTCGGGCAGAGTTTAAGAGAAGGCAACCATTATCACACGTAGAGGCTAAACTAATTTAGAGAAATTGTTAATAAAATTACTAGGCTTTATTCAAGTCGGATTGAAAGGTGACATCACAGCTTGTCTTCTAGCAGTAGCTATAAACGGCAAAAGTAATTACTTTAAGGAGAGCGATTGCACGAAAACACAAGCGGCTTCCAAAAGCATAAAGGTGAATATTACCTCTACGCTTTTGGAAGCCAGCTTTCTCTTGTCACCATGTCGTAGGAGGTCGCGATGGACCAAACTCAAGCGGGCAAACTGAGGAGAATGAAAGGCGCTTCGGACGCAGCAACTGACAGCGAAGATCGCCGTGCTTTCATCAGAATAGCAGCCGTAACGGTCGGCAGCTTGGGCTTGTGGCCGCATGGTCAAGCTTTATCCCTTCTTGCATCAACGGCAGCTGTAGCTCCGAAGTTCAAGGTGCGCACCCTAACGTCAGGACCGAAGCACCACTTCTTTGGTTATTATGGCATTCCGCCGTGGAACAAATCAGGCAGACACCTGGCCTGTCTAGAGAGTGACTTCCAAGATCACCTCCCGTCAGAGAACGAATCCGCGGCAATTGGACTGGTAAACTCCCGCACCGGTCGTTTCACTAAAGTCGCAGAGACACGCGCCTGGAATCTGCAACAGGGCGCGATGCTTCATTGGAATCCGCTTGCTCCCGAAACTGAGATTCTTTTCAACGACCGCCGCGATGGTGAAGTGGTTTCCGTAGTACTGGACGTGCGCACCGGTAAGAAGCGGTACTTGCCGCGGCAAATTGATGGCGTCAGCCGCAACGGACGTTACGCCTTGAGTTTAACCTCAGGCCGCCTCGCGCGGTTGCGTCCCGTGGTTGGATATGTCGGAGCCAAAGACCCGAACCTAAGTGAGCCGCATCCAGACACCGACGGCGTCTTTCTGATGGACTTGCGGACAGGTGAAACCAAACTCGTGGTCTCTATCGCCGAAACTTACCGCCGACTCGTCAAAGCTCACCCGGAACTCACAGACCGCCACATGTTCTTCAATCACACAGTCTTCAACACGAATGACACGCGGTTCTTCTTCCTGGCACGCTCGTTCACGCCGCAAGGTCGCTTGGAGTCGGCGATGTTTACCGCCAACCTGGACGGGTCGGATCTACGCGAAGTAGTGCCTTATGGCAACGGCGTGTCGCACTTTGAATGGAGAAATCCTCAAGAGATTTTGGCGACCTTCCGGTTTGGCGGTGACGAGATCAAGCATGTGCTGTTCACGGATGGCAAGCAGGATTACCGGAGCATCGGCGAAGGCTTTCTCGTTGGCGACGGGCATTGCAGCTTTGCGCCCGATGGGAAGTGGATCGTGACAGATCGTAACCACGCTGAGACGCTTGAGAAGTCTTTGATGATCTATAATGTGGAGACGAAGCAGGGTATCAAGTTAGGAACATTTCCGATGTGGGAGAAACGCTACTTTAACAGTGATTTGCGTTGCGACCTACACCCGCGCTGGAGTCGCACGGGCGCAGGCATCTGCTTCGATGCTTTGGAGACCACTAACTGGACCAGGCAACTCCACATCGCTTACCTAGACTTCGCAGAGTAAGCGTGCCATAAGCAACCGACTGTATCATCAACTAATTTTGAATCTCTTAAGCCGCTCCCTGGTGGCCCATATTGATTGAAAAGGAGAGACACTTCTGTCATAACTCACACATTGCGGTAAATGCTTGCTCTCCACCGAAATTATGGTACAGGAGAACTCACCATGGATGACCTCTCACGCTTCTGCTGCCAGAATTCACTGTGCGCCGACTATGGCACTCGTAACGCCGGAAATCTGACCGTCTGCATGCACTACGGAAAGTCAACGCATCTGCGGCTACTCTACTGCCGCACTTGCCGGGCGCGTTTTGTCTGAGCGCAAAGGAACTCCGCTGTTCCAGTAACGTCTGCCGGAAGATAAATGCGTGTCGCTCCTTAACCATATCGCTGAGGGCTGCAGAGTGCGCTGGGACCAGCCGCCTGTTACGGGTCAACAGGTCAACTGTGGCCTGCTATTCAGTGTTGGCTGGGGATCATGCC
>JACCTF010000739.1 GCA_013812565.1 Pyrinomonadaceae bacterium
GGTCATAAGCCTTGACCCGACCGCTTCCGCTCACCACGATTTGATCACGACCCTCAGCGTTCCAAATCATCGGCGTGGGCCAGGCGCGTGTCACCTTCGAACGAGTCGTCTGCCATATAGTTTTGCCGGTGTTTTTGTCCACGGCCAAGAGAAAGTCCTCAGCGTCGGTGTCACAGTTCAGCAGAAGCATTTGATTGTAGAGAACCGGGGAACTGGCGCTGCCCCAGTCGTTAGGAAATGGCCCTAAGGGTTTCTCCCAAATCTTCTTTCCTTCAAAATCAAAGCTTACCAATCCGCGCGAGCCGAAATAAACATAGACGTATTTGCCGTCGGTGACAGGCGTGGGCGAGGCGGGACTGTTTGACGAGTGCATCTCCTCAATTCGTTCGGCGGGAACCTCACGCTCCCACAGAACTTTTCCGGAACCTTTGTCGAGACTGAGGACCAGCAGTTGGCTCTTCGCCGAACCGGAGGAACGCTGCGACGAACCCGCCGGCCGGAAGGCTGTGAGGAAGATTCTGTTCCCCCAGATGACGGGCGACGAATGACCCGGACCCGGCAGCGCAGTTTTCCAACGAACGCCTGTGGTCGCACTCCACTTTACGGGCAACCCTGTTTCCTGAGAGATGCCCTGGCTGTTGGGACCGCGAAACTGCGGCCAATTGTCGGCCCGCACCGTTCCAGCGGCACAAAAGAGGACCGCGAGGATCATCGAGCCACATCTCTTGTGCCTGTTCATCAGTCGTAGAATTTGCGCCGCGCGCGTCATAATCTTCCTTTCTAATTTTGTTTGTTGATTTGTGCTTGTGACAGAAGTATGCTCCGGGGTCGCAGCCGGTCAAACAAGAAGCCGATTCATCGGCGCTATCGAAGTGGTGCGCAAGCAAATGATTTGCGATGTTTGTCCGTGCTCTCCGAAGCCGTACACAACCTTGATAAAAAGCGGCTCATTATAAACATTCCCGGTAAGAAGGAGTAAAGACATGCGTAAAAGAACCCCGCTCGCGTTTGTCATCGCTGTCCTTTCTATTGCTGCGACAGCCCGCGCCGGAGACAACTGGCCGCAGTGGCGCGGCCCTTCGCTGAACGGCGTGAGCGATGAGCGGAACCTCCCCGCCCGCTGGACCGCTGAGGAGAACATCACATGGAAACTCTCTCTGCCTGCATGGAGCGGCTCCACGCCCATCATCTGGGGAGAGCATATTTTTCTCAACGTTGCTGATGGAGACAATCTCTCTCTGTGGTGTGTTGACAGACGACAAGGCGCAGTTGTTTGGAAGAAGCCGCTCGCGGGCGGCAACACCAAGATGCGCAAGCAGAACATGTCATCGCCTTCGCCGGTCACGGACGGCAGAAGCGTTTTCGTGATGACCGGAACCGGCATTCTCAAAGGCTTCGACTTCAGCGGACGCGAGCTGTGGGCGCGTGACATACAGAAGGATTACGGCCAGTTCGGCTTGAACTGGGGTTATGCCTCTTCGCCGCTTCTCTTCGAAGATTCCTTGTACGTTCAGGTGCTTCACGGGATGAATACCGATGAGCCTTCCTACCTGCTGCGCCTCGATAAAAAGAGCGGGAAGACCTTGTGGAAAGCGGAGCGACCGACCACGGCGATTCGCGAATCGCCCGATTCCTATACCACGCCCGCGCTTCTTCGCTATGGCAAAGCAACGGAGATCGTTGTCACCGGCGGCGATTGCGTGACGGGCCATGATCCGGCGACGGGGCGTGAGTTGTGGCGCGCAGGCGGCCTCAATCCGGATAATGATCCGTGGTATCGAATCATCGCTTCGCCGGTCGTCGCTGACGGCATCGTCTACGCTCCAACCCGCGTGCGACCGCTGCTGGCTCTGCGCTCGGGCGGGCGCGGTGACATTACCCAATCGCACCGGATGTGGGCGTTTCAAAATGGACCGGATGTGCCGACCCCTGTTACTGACGGTAAGTTTTTTTACGTCGTCAATGACCGTGGAATCATGTGGTGTCTGGATGCCAAGACCGGGCAAGAGATTTACGGCTCGCAGCGAATCAAACCCGGAACGTATAGCGCCTCTCCCGTGCTGGCTGACGGAAAGATCTATGTCACGAACGAGGATGGGCTGACCACTGTGATAAAGGCCGGACCCAAGTTTGAGGTGCTGGCCGAAAACCATTTGAATGATTACTGTCTTAGTTCGCCGGCCATCTCCGATGGTCAAATTTTCATCCGCACCGCTCAGCATCTTTACTGCATCGGTCCACGCGCAACGAAGAAGCTGTCGTAAAGTTTGAGTAATGTTTGTAGTACCGCCTTTAGGCGAGCTGTCTACATCGCCTATGGTAACACCCGGCCACAAGCCGGTACTCCAAACCGCGTTTCACCATCTCCATTCAAAGGTGCATTTTATTGATATGAAAAGAATCGTTTGTGGACTGCTCTTGCTGTTCATCAATTTATCGTGGCTCAACCCAATCCCGGCTCAAACTCCTGAGAAACAGGAACCTCCCAAGCGCTTGGCGATCCGCGCCGGACGACTGATCGAAGTCAAAAGCGGAACCGTTATCAACAACGCCGTAATCTTGATCGAGGGCGAGAAGATCGTGGCCGTCGGTCCCGGCCTCAACGTTCCGCCGGGCACGCGCGTGATCGATCTCGGCAGCGCGACCGTGCTGCCCGGATTGATCGACTGCCACACTCATGTCACCTCACAACCGGCGAACTACTATGAGGATCTGTTCCGCCGCACTCCGATTGACTATGCCGTGACGGCTCACGTCTATGCCCGGCGCACGCTCGAAGCAGGCTTCACTACCATCCGCGATGTGGGGGCCGGTGAGTTTATCGATGTCGCGCTGCGTAATGCGATCAACGCCGGGACGGTTGTCGGACCGCGTATGCAGGTCGCAACCCTGACCGTGGGAGCAACCGGTGGTCATGGGGACACTTCAGGGTTCTCGCCCTATATCAAGTTCGGTCACTTTTCCGGCCTCGCTGACGGCACTGATGAGGTGCGGAAGTTGATCCGCTTCGAGATCAAGAACGGTGCTGACGTGATCAAGCTTATCGCGACTGCCGGTGTGTTATCAGAGGAAGAGTCGGTTGGAGCGCCGCAGTATTCTCAAGAAGAGATGAACGCAGCGGTCGAAGAGGCCGCGATGTGGAGTCGGAAGGTGGCCGCGCACGCCCACGGAGCCGAAGGGATAAAGCGGGCGGTGCGGGCGGGCGTCGTCTCCATCGAACACGGAAGTCTGATCGATGACGAAGGCATCCGGTTGATGAAAGAGCGAGGCACATACCTTGTAGCCGACATCTACAACGACGATTACATTCTGTCCGAGTACGGTCGCTTGGGCTATCCGGCCAAGATCATTGAGAAGGAAAGATTGGTTGGGCGGACGCAGCGCGAGAGCTTCCAGCGCGCCGTGAAAGCGGGTGTTCGCATCGCCTTCGGATCAGACGCGGGCGTTTACCCGCATGGCTGGAACGGCAAGCAGTTCGCGCACATGGTCCGGTGGGGTATGACGCCGATGCAGGCGGTACAAGCCGCGACGGTTAACGCCGCCGACCTGCTCGGCTGGTCCGACCGCGTTGGCTCAATCGAGCCGGGCCGCTTCGCCGACATCATCGCAGTGTCAGAGGATCCGATGAAGGACGTCACCGTTTTCGAGCGCGTCTCTTTCGTGATGAAGGGCGGGCAGATTGTCAAAGACGAACTGACGCGAAGCGAGGTCAGACTGCGCTAAATCAAACCGCAAGAGAATGAAACAGGGATCGGCAGGATGCACAGGATAGAAGCAATGAAGCGGAGAAGATACATCTCTATTCGCCTTTTCCTCTTGTTTACCGAGCGTGAGTCGTGGGCTATTTATCTGTCGCCACTCCGTGATTTCTCCGAACGCGCTTAGTCCTTCGACTGAGATTCTAACGACCCTGTTTCATCTTCCGTTCTCGATTTTACGTCAGGGGCAAATCTGTCTTTCGACGGCTGCTCACGGCTCTTCTCGTGTGGCTTGATCGTGGAGCGAATGACAATGAACTTATTAAGCGTGTCAAACCAGAACGGAGCGCCAAGTGAAACGGCGAATGCTGTTATAACCCACCCGAGCAAGTGCGCTGATATTCGTTCAAATGATGGCCGAGCATCGCTTGCCCAACCTATTGGCAGGCCGAGTCCCTGAACAGTCGCGATTGTTTCTCGAAGTCTCACCTCCGGCGAGGTCGTGTTATCAGCGCGGGGCTGCTGAGCAAGCACCTGTGCCTGCGCGATAAGGGAACTGCGTAGAGCGGCATCACGCGAAAGACGGTTGGCAATCATCACCGTGTCAACATTCAGCGCCACGGTGACGATGAAAGCCAGACCGAGCACGATCCACTGCATGCGCCGTTTGTACGATCCCGAAACGCGATCCATCGAACTATTGAACCACGTCTCGACGTTGTCGCGGACATGATCGATGTTGCCTTTGGCTTCATCGATCATAATCAGAAATGCTCTTTTGATGTCGCCCGCCGGTCCATCTTCTGGAAGGCTCATGACTGTTTGCCGAATGTCTTGCAACCGGTTTGGATTGTTTGCGCCGACGGGTGCGGCGATATCCATAAGAGCCAGCGCAAACGAGCGGGACGGTATGTAGGAAGGCATTGTTCCCCTCACTTGAAGGGTTTTAATCATCGGGTGAGTATGGAACCTGCGCAGCACTTCCGGGTCTTGCAACAATGCGCGAACCCCTCTTTCAAGGTCTCTGGCCCGCAACTTAAATGCGGTGGCAATCAACTCACCAACCGCTGCACAGACTAAACTCAACAGCAGATAGATCAGGATCAACCCAAGTGCAACTTCGAGTACCATCGAACCAAACATCGGTCACCTCCTGAAAGAACGATTAAACGCGGGCCGACGTAAGCTGCGGCCAAGTCCGTATGCGCTCTGATAGCGCGAGCATACTACTTTGAATCCGTATCGTTTCAAACATATCTTGACACCTGCACAGCGGCGGGTTTATTGTGATCGCCGCATCCCGACATTAGCTGACGAGTCGCAGTTCGTCGATCTTTTATTAAGCGTCAATCAGCACTTCTCGCACCTGCCCCGAAAATTTACGTAAAGTTTACAAGAAGTTAACCGAAGGAAACGCGCTTTAGTTATATATTCTCGTCCCCGCCCGCTTCGCTTGTGTATGCAGCTTTAGCGCGGCGCGAGTCGAGACGGTTCTTGGACTCAATCTTTAAGTGAACTTAAAACGCTGTGCTCTGATGCGTCTTCGAAAACATGCCTAATTATCTCGCACCGGGTTGCTTTCGGACTGCTGCTAATCTCCGCCGCTGGGAATCCCACAGCGCTTTGCCAAGAGGAGAGATCGAATGTTTCTCGTTCGCAATTCGAGACACCGAACCGGACACCTGCTTAATTTGATATTAGTGCTGGCCGGATTGACGGGTTGGATGGCCGCGCCGTGTTACTCATCCAATCGAACACAGGATGAAAGCTATGCCCTCACAGCCAGTCCGAACACGGCCGCCCCTAAAGACACGTTGACTGCGGGTTGGACGGCGCCAGTCGGAAGCTCCGCAACCGATTGGGTAGGACTCTACAAGACAGGAACTTCAGATCAAGATTATCTGTGGTGGCAGTACACCGACGGAGCTACTTCGGGCAGTGCTTCTACGGAGGCGCCGGGCACCCCGGGTACGTATGAGTTCCGGTACTTTTTGAATGACGTGTACACTAAGGTGGCGACGAGCAATCAGGTGACGGTTAGCGCGCCAATTTTGGTCGCAGACGTTGCGCGGTTTCTTCAACAATCTACGTTTGGTTTGACCCCGGAACTGATCGCGCACGTGCAGAACGTCGGGTTTGAAGAATTCCTGAGTGAACAGTTCAATGCGCCCGCATCGAGTTACCCGACGATGCCGCTCTACCCGACGACCCGAAACACTAACAATCCTGACATGCCCTATTACTGCCCGGACGGTCCGTGCCAGAGGGA
>JACCTF010000744.1 GCA_013812565.1 Pyrinomonadaceae bacterium
GTCATCATGGCCGTCACGCATCCAGGCACGCGCCTGACACCAACGGTGTTAGGATGGCCGCCACTGCGCTGGATCGGATTGCGCTCCTACGGGATCTACCTCTGGCACTGGCCGGTCTTCATCCTGACGCGGCCATACCTCGACGTGCCGCTCCAGGGATGGCCGCTTCTGCTGCTCCGGCTTGCAATCGTCGGCGTGTTGGTTGAGATCTCCTATCGCTACGTCGAAATGCCCGTGCGACACGGAACATTCGGGCAAACATGGCGTTCTTTCTGGGCTCGGCGCGCGCCAATTGCGACAAGTTCAATGGGAGCAGGCCGTCGCTGGCTCCAGTATCCAATCGCCGGTCTACTGTTGCTGGCTGGGCTCATGTGGGCCACGCGAGTTGACGCTCCGCGGGCTGCCGCGCCGGTTACGCCACCTCGGCAAGCTACTGCCGCTTCGGTCGCCTTGTCGCTGCCGGCCACTGCGGCGCCTGGAGCGAACGAGACGCCGGAGCTCGCTGGGGCGACGGCAACGCCACTTGCCGCGCCAGCCACTGCGGCAGTCGCGGCGACGGCGCCCGGCGATGAGGCCGCCCTGCTCGTTACTCCGGTTGCTCCCGTGCGTTCTGCTGTGAGAGCGCCGGTCGATCAGGCGGCGGAGTCATTCCGGGCGCCATCTCCCACCTCAGCGCCGCTCGCTGTGTCGCCGATCGATCCGGCGCTGGCCAAGCAACTACAGCGGGTGCTCGAAGCAACGTTAGCCGATGGCTTTGTCCCCGGCGCGGAACTGTCAGTCAGCATTCCTGGCTACGAGCCCTGGAACGGCGCGCTTGGCGTTGCGGATCGCGCGCGCGACGTGCCGATGGAACCGGACACCCTGATCCATATCGCAAGCGTCACCAAGATGTGGACAGCCGTGGTGGTCTTACAGCTCGTGGAAGAAGGCAAGATCGACCTGGACACGCCGATCGGCACATGGCTTCCGGACTTGATTCAGTTTTCCGAGTCGACCACGCCGCGCCATCTGTTGAGCCACACCTCGGGCATTTACGACTATCTGGAAGACTCACGCTTCTTTGTGCAGGCCTACCAATATTCCGAACAAACCTGGACGCCAGAGCAACTTGTCGGCATGTCAAATCAAATCGGGGCGGCGTTTCGACCAGGCACGGAAGGCGCCTGGAAATACTCCAGCACCAACTTTGTAGTTCTGGGCATGCTCGTGGAACAGGTTACCGGCAGAACCCTGGCCGAGGAAATGCGCGAGCGCGTCTTCGATCCGCTGAAGCTGCGGCATACCTTCTTTGCGCCGCAGGAGGCGCCAGATAGCGCCGTGGCGCAGGGCTACATTGGCGGTTCAGATCGTGTCGATGTGTCGATGAGTTTTGTGTTCGGGACCGGCAATCTGATCTCGACGGCGGATGATCTACGCCGGTTCGCGGAGGCGCTCTTTAATGGCCGGCTGCTCAAGCCCGAGTCGCTGGCGCTGATGACGACGACTATAGATACTGGCGGGGCCTATGACATGCCTGAGCTCGAATATGGGCTAGGGGTAATGCGCGCGCGGCTGAATGTAGGACCTGGGCCGGATGGCGCCGCGCGGCCTGACCAAACAAGTGCCGTCCTAGGGCACATCGGCGGCATCGCGGGCTTCCGCTCGGCTGTGTGGTGGGTACCCGAGAGCGGGATCACAATTGCCCTAAGCCTCAACCAGGCCGACCTCGACCCGAATATCCTGGCGCGCGACACGCTGGAAACGATCCTGACCTGGCAAGGACGATAGTGCGACCGAATCCAACTCCTTCGCCTGTTTTGGTGAAAGCGCCTATTTGTGCTGAGGGACGGTGTGGGTTTCAATAATGCCGCAAATACACCCCCGCCTGATCTTCGTATGTTTAGCGGCTGCACGTAACGCCGCAAGCTGCTGCCGAACATCAGTAAGCGCCCTCAATTGCCCATCAACTGCTGCTAACTTGTCCTTTATCAGCGTTTCGACATGATCGCAGGGTTGTTCGCCACCGCGCTGCAACATCACAATCTCACGGATTTCTTCAAGCTTGAATCCAATGGCTTTTGCTTTGAGGATAAAGCGCAACTGCTCAGCATCGTGATGTGTATACCATCGGTAGCCGTTCGCGCCGCGCCTCGCTTCTGGGAGTAGGCCTATCTCCTCGTAGTACCGTATTGTTTTCGGATTGAGCTGTAGCGCTTCGGCCAACTCGCCAATGCGCATCTGCTGTGTCGTTTGCTCCATCATTCCACCTCAACATCATTGTAGCATCGCATCCACTTGACCTTCCAGCTAACTGGAAGGTGTATAGTCTTCGCGGAAAGCTTTGTGATGATAGAAAGCAGCACATGACAACAAACCTTCCAGTCTTCCTTATGCTCGCATTTGGGCTGGGCCTACTGGGGTTCATTGAACCGTGTAGTATCGGCGCGCATTTGGTGTTTGCGCGCTCCCTTCAGGGGAAAGGTCGCGCGGAACAGCTCGCGCACACAGCAACCTTTGCCCTCTCACGAGCGCTTTTTCTTGGATTGCTCGGTGCGCTCGTCGCATTCGTGGGGACAACCTTTCTCGACCTCCAACGCGGTTTTTGGCTAGTGCTTGGGACAAGCTATGCTGCGTTAGGCTTACTGTACCTGGCTGGGAAACAGGGGGCCATCAGCCGCGCGCTCGGTACACGCTTTACTGGTGAGGGGAGGCAGGGTGCTCTAACACTTGGACTGCTGCTCGGCTTCAATATTCCCGCGTGTGCCGCGCCCCTGCTGGCGGCTTTACTTGGCGCAACACTTGGCGCGGCGACTGTCACGATTGGCTTTGTCACGCTGGCCGTCTTTGGGTTTGCGCTCTCGCTGCCGCTGCTCATCGCCGTGTTTTGGGAACCGGCGCGTTCGGTTCTCAATCATATCGCAACACGTGGAGGGAACGTCCCACGGTGGACGGGTTTTCTCTTTGTGGTGCTAGGGATCTGGTCAATCTATCTCGCGTTTAGGGCGTAGATCTATGCATCAACTTCTTTCAAGCTATGGTCGCCTCATACGCAACCGGAGCTACTTTCCGCTCTGGTTGGGGCAACTGTTGTCTAATCTCGGTGATACGCTCCACTATATTGCGCTCGTCGTATGGGTCTATCAACGCACGGGGTCGAGTTTAGTTGTGGCGGGGACGGTCTTTTTTGAAGTCGTCCCTGTAATTCTGCTCGCGCCGATCGCTGGAGTTATCATTGATCGCATGTCGCGCAAAACGGTGCTGGTCACGTCTGATGTTGTGCGTGCGGTGCTGGTGCTTCTGCTGCTTGCCACCACCCAACAATGGCAGGTGTATGTCATTGTGGCGCTCCTGGCGGCCGCCGGAACGTTCTTCAATCCGGCGGTCAATGCCACGCTGCCAACACTGCTTGACGAAGAGGATTTGCTGGCCGCGAACTCGGTCTCCTGGTCAACGGGACGCTTTGTGCAAATTATCGGCTCGGCATTAGCGGCGGGTTTTATCGCGGCAGTTGGTCCCGAAGCAGCCTTCGTGTTCAACGCGGGTACCTTTCTGGTGTCGGCATTACTCCTGCTCCTTCTCCGCGTTCCTCCTGGCCGTCGTGTGACGGCGCGCGGCTGGACTGGATTTGTTGCTGATGCGCGTGAAGGTATCCAGTATGCCCGGCATGATCGCTTTGTATCGCGGCTGGTGCTGGTACAGGCACTGGCGTCGTTGAGCGTTGGGGCGACATCGGCCCTGCTCGTGGTTCTCGCTCAACAACATTACCAACTGGCGCCCGGCGGTTTCGGCACGTTCATTGGCGCGATTGGCGTTGGGGCGCTGCTAGGGCCGTTCCTGCTCGGCCTGTTTGTGCGAGACTACCGGCACCCGCGCTGGCTGTTTGGTCCCTACATTGTGCGCGGCATTGGCGACGTGCTCATAGCCATAACAACGTTCGTGCCATTTGCCTGGTTCCTCCTTTTTATCTATGGCCTCAATACCTCGTCTGGCATGGTCGTATATCAAACCTGGGTGCAACGCCAGGTGCCCGACGCTGTGCGCGGGCGCGTGTTCACATGGCTTGATGTGGTCTGGAATGTGATGAAAGTTATTTCGCTTGGGCTCGGTGGCTATCTCGCTCAGCGCGCGGGCATTGAGGTTGTCTATTACGTGGGCGGCAGCTTGCTTGTGCTTTCTGGTATTGTTGGACTGGTGACACTGCGAGACGCGCGGCTTGAGCAAATAAAGGCAATGCGTACTTAATGTTCAGCTACACCGACCTCTTTACTAATCGCCTTCTCGTGAGGCTCAACCAGGCCGATGTAGACAACCTATCTTGTGCTTATTGTTGGAGTGCCCAGCTGAAAATACGTCCAAACTGAACACGAATCTCTGCATCCTTTTCCCCAAAAATATCTGTGTGAGCACGATTAT
>JACCTF010000773.1 GCA_013812565.1 Pyrinomonadaceae bacterium
TCCCTCTCCTCGCTTAAACGGATTGATGCGGGCGTGATGATTCTACCGGAGCCGATAGAATTGAAGATGTCAGGTTGTCGGCATAAGACCGGTTAGAAGACGCTCGTATTCTTAGCACTGCCGGAGCGTCGCGGTTCTCTGACAATCGCTGACTGGTAATGAATCATGCGGCCTCATCCACTGTATGTCTATTAGGTAGGACTTTCTCATTTTATGACTGAAGCGATGTAAACTCAGTAGAATGCCGCTATGAAAACGTCACGGCAAATCTATTGTCAATATCTGTTGTCGAGCCAGATCAACTATACCTGCACTAACTTAGCTGACCACACGGAAGGTTTAGACCACACCAGCGTCTATCGCTACTTGAAAGGTGAGGACTTGCGCCCCGCACTCGTCTGGGAGCGTGTCAAAGAGTTGATCGTGCAAACCCAAGACGGCTATCTCCTGTTTGATGACACGGTACTCGACAAGTCTTACTCCTTCGAGATTGATGGCGTGCGCCGTCAGTACAGCGGCAACGCGCACGGTGTGGGAACAGGCATCGGCATCGTCAATCTGGTTTATTACAACGCCGCATGTGACCAGTTCTGGATCATCGACTACCGCCTCTTTGACCCGCAGCGTGATGGCAAAACCAAGCTCGACCACCTCAACGACATGCTTGATGTTGTCTATGCACGTGGCATCCGGTTTCGCACGGTGCTGATGGACACGTGGTACGCGACCACCCACACACGAACGCGCCTCATCAAAGAAGAGAAAATCTTTTACTGCCCACTCAAAAAGAACCGACTCGTGGACGAGAGCAAAGGGGCGCGTGCTTACCAGTCAATCGACTCCTTAGCGTGGACACCAACCGAAGAACAGATGGGCAAAACCGTCAAAGTCAAAGGCTTTGCACAAGCCACATATTTGAAACTGTTCCGCGTAGTGGTCTCACCCGACCGAACGGACTACATCGTCACGAACGATATGACTCAATCTGACACGACTGACGCTCAACAGGAGAGAGGGCATCGTTGGAAGGTTGAGCAGTTTCATCGCGAAGAGAAACAATTGACCGGCATCGGCGATTGCGAATGTCGGATTAACCGTTCTCAGCGCAATCATCTGTGCTGTGCGATGCTGGTTTGGGTTTGCTTGAAGAACTTGGCATACGAGACCGGGCAGACCGTTTATCAACTCAAGCACGGCTTGCTCTCGGACTATCTGCGCCAGCAACTCAGAGGTCCGACCATCGCCTTCAGCTAAGTGAGTAGCCAAAAGTCTTTGCAAAAAAGATCGCTCGAACATCAACAAATACGGGCGGAAAAGCTATGTTTAGTGATTCATAATTCCGAAAACTTTTGGCTATTCACTTAGTTTTGAGAAAGTCCTATTAGGATAAACATCTCGTCTTTCCCCCTCTCTCTCGCAGCTTTTAACTCACCAGTTAATTTTATCCTTGCGGTAGCCTTCTGCCGGGCATAAAGTTCACCCTTGCGTAAAAGTGTTTATGCGTTCAGTTCTACACATGAGCGAGACAGAAACTACCAAGCAATCCGCAGACGGATGAGGGGACACTCCCCCATGGGTTCGCCAGTTCGCTCTCAGTAGTCAGTTGACGGCCGAGAAGTTCGGCGTGACCCGTTGATCAGTCGTCGGATCTGGCAAGCGTAACTAACAGGCCGATGGGCAGCCGTCCCAACGCCAAGCCCGAGCAAACCGGGAAGAAGCCCGGCGGGGGGTGGTTGATGGCGACGCACAAGAAAGAGCGGGAGCGCCTGAGGGAAGCGATGAGCAAAAGTCTCGCCGCCTCACCTAAACGTCAACAGGAGATCGCCGAGATGCTCAAGAGTCGGCTCGGCGCCGAAGACCGGCGTCCCGAACAAAGTGGTAAGAAGAAAGGTTTGGGCGGGGAGGTGGCTGAGTCATCCTACGCCGGCGCCGAGAACGCGCAGTCGGAGAAGAAGAGGGGGAAGAAGTGAACACAGGCAATGACGGCAAAGAGGTGAGTAAATATGCGGTCTATGCCAACTCGCGGATTTATCGCCTCAAAACGCAACGTTGATAGGCGGCATTCCGACTGAGTAAGGCTCCGTTTGAAAGCAAACTCGCCGGACGACTATTGACTTGCCACTAGGTTTGACATAGAAGCATTCCGCTTCATCCGAATCCCAATCTCTACGAGAAGGAGATACTCCCATGAAACGAATCCTTGTGACGGTAGTGCTAATGATTGCCGCGCCGGCGCTCGCATCGAGCCAGACAAATGACAAGAAGGCGGATGCTAAGAGAAATAACAACAGCAGTGTCGAGCAGGAGTTGATGCAGTTGGAGAAGGATGGTGCCGCTGCCGCCGTCAAGGGCGACACCACGTTCCTCGACCGCCACACCGCCGCCAACTACATCGGCACAGACCCCGGCGGCGGAGTCGAGGACAGGGCGAAGATGATGGCAGGCGCCAAGGCCGGCAATATCAAGTTCGGGACTATGGACCTCGACGGCATGAGTGTCCGCATGGCGGGCAAAGATACGGCCGTCGTGACGGGCCGCGCCACCATCAAAGGTAACCTAAAAAGTGGAATGGACATTAGCGGTCAGTACCGCTTCACGGACGTGTGGGTGAAGCAAGAGGGGCGCTGGCAGGTGATGGCTTGGCAAGCGACTAAAGTTGCGCAGCAGTAACAGCGAGAAAGTGTTAGCTGGAGGAGCGGCTACGCCATCTACTCCGCGTGGCCGCTCTCAAAACTACAAACACAATTGTTCTCATAGGACGAGGGTTACTCCGCATCTTCGGCGGGATAATTTTCATACCCGCGAGGATGCCGTATAAATCAAAGTTAGGCGCTAACCTCTATAATCGTCATCCGGTTGGTGAAGTTGCTTGCCTGCTGTATCGTGTTCCAACAAACAAGTACACACACAATATGCAACAGAAAGTGAGATGGGTATGAGCATCA
>JACCTF010000804.1 GCA_013812565.1 Pyrinomonadaceae bacterium
ACATTGCCGTTGTTCCGCCCCCCACTCCGGCGAAACCGCCCGTAAAGAATGCAGTCGCGCCGCTCCCCGCCGATCTACCTTTTGCCGTGGGTGAGCAACTGAACTACAACCTGTTTCTTGGCGGCGCACCTCAGCCGATTGGCACGGCGTCTTACCTGGTGCGTGCGCGCACCACCTACTTCGGTCGCGACGGATTGTTGCTCACCGCCACCGCGCAATCGAGCAGCATCGGACAGACCATCTTAAACGTCAACGATCAAATCAGCTCTTACGTCAACCCGATGACGCTGCTTCCCTTTCGCACCGAGTTGCGCCTAGCGCATGGACGTCGTCGCATCAACCACACGATCACGGTTGATCAAGATCGCGGCAACGTCAGCACCGACAGTGGGCAGCGCATCGAGATTCCCGTCGGCACCTACGATCCTATCGCAGTTCTCTATGCGCTACGTTCCTTTGATCTAAACCCTCCGAAACGAAACGCCGTTTCGCTGCTGCTGAACAACCGGCCATGCACGCTCATTATCACCTCGCTGAAGCGCGAAACCATCGAGCTTAACAATCAACGCATCCCCGCCGTGCAACTCTCGCTGACAACTGATGATACGCAAAGCGACCGGTACAGCTTGCGTCTGTGGGTGAGCGCTGATCGAAGGCGTTTGCCGCTGCGGATGACGGGGACAACTCCGCTCGGCACACTGCGCGCCGACCTCGCCATTATCCCTGTCATTCAACAGTAAAGCCGCTGCTGCCGATAAGTGTCCTGAGCCAGACCTGCGATTTGAAATTGAAAGTAAATTTCAATTTCCTTATACTGCTGTCTCCTTTTGTATATCGGACGGTGGGCGCTGGACTTAAAGCTATGCCTGCTGTCCTTCGCCCTAACCAGGTTGGCTGGCGTGGATCCCATAAAAGCAGTGCTTTCGAATAATTGTATCAGTGAACAAGGTTGCAAGGCAGAGATAACCCTAGAATTTTGTCGCTCGCTGAATTGCCGGTCGGCGTGTCGGCGCGGGTGGTTGCCGTTCAGGGTTCCGGCGCGGTGACGCGGCGGTTGATGGAAATGGGTATTGTCCCCGGCGTGCCGGTGCGCGTTATCAAGGCGGCGCCGCTCGGTGATCCATTACAGGTTCTCGTCCGCAGTTATCATCTCGCGCTGCGGATCGCTGAGGCGAATACAATTACAGTGGTTGCTATAAATGATGAATAATCATAGGCGAAGCAAACTGGTCGCCTGCCCGCTGCTCTTCCTCATAACTATATAAACTCATGAGCAACGTTCTTGAATCTTCGCTGATCGATCGATCTATCGCGCCCGCGACTGGCGAGCGACCACTAACGATAGCTTTTGCCGGTAATCCGAACGCAGGCAAAACGACTCTCTTTAATGCGCTAACGGGTTTGCGGCAAAAGGTCGCTAACTATCCGGGCGTCACGGTGGAGCGCAAAGAAGGTTCGTGGCTGCTCAGTCCGGGTGGATCGCACGCGCGTGTGATTGATCTACCCGGTCTCTATAGCCTCGACGCCGCGGCCATTGACGAGCAGATCGCGCGCGACGTGCTCTTGGGACGCCTCCCCGGTATTCCCTCACCGAATGTAATCGTCGCCGTAGTCGATGCCACCAACATCCATCGCAATCTCTACCTTGTAACTCAAATTCTAGAGTACGGTCGGCCAGTTGTGGTCGCGCTCACGATGGTGGACCTCGCGGCGCGACGCGGCATTGAGGTTGACTCGCAGCGCTTAAGCGACGAACTCGGTGTGCCGGTAGTCAAAGTATCAGCAGCGCAGCGTCGTGGCCTTGAGGAGCTTGCGGCGGCGGTGATGAAGGCAGCGAAGAAGACTGTGCCAGCCGTTCGTTGGCGATTATCTGAGATGGCCGAGCGCGAGTTGGTAACGCTCTCCGAAGTGGGCAGCGGGGCATGTCGGTGCACAGCGCTGCGCGAGCTTTACACGGAGGAACTACCGAAGGATGAAGCGCGGAGCGCGGCCGTTCAGTTGGCGCGTGGAAGATTAGCAAAAGCCAACGCCGAGTGGTGGCAAGAACCGCTGCGTGCGCGATACAGATGGATCGAGCAGGTTGCCGAAGGGGTAATGCGTAACGGCGGCAGCGAGGAAGGTGCGACCAATCGTATCGACCGTGTTGTGACGCACAAGATTTTCGGGCCGCTACTGCTTGTTTTCATCATGCTGCTCGTCTTCCAAGCGATCTTCTCATGGGCGAGTCTGCCGATGGACTTGATCGATGGAAGCTTTGCGCGGTTGGGCCACGGGTTGCGAAGCGTTTTGCCGGAAGGATTACTGGCAGACCTTATGGTTGACGGCGTGATCGCCGGGGTCGGCGGGGTGCTTGTCTTCCTACCGCAGATTCTTTTGTTGTTCTTCTTTATTGCCCTGCTTGAAGACAGCGGCTACATGGCACGCGCGGCGTTTTTGCTTGATCGCTTAATGCGCGCGGTCGGCCTTCACGGCAAAGCCTTTGTGCCGCTCTTGAGCAGTTTCGCCTGTGCAATACCGGGCATCATGGCAACACGCACAATTGAGAACCCGAAGGATCGTTTAGCAACCATCTTGATCGCGCCTTTGATGAGTTGCTCGGCGCGTCTGCCGGTCTATACCTTAATGATCGCCCTCTTCTTTTCAGGGCAGAGTTTGTTCGGCATCATCTCAGTCGGTGCGCTGGTCATGATGGCTATGTATCTGCTCGGCATCGCCGTAGCTATTGGCGTCGCGTGGGTCTTGAAACGCACGTTGCTTCGAGGAGACGCGCCGCCGCTCGTGATGGAGATGCCGCCCTACCGCATGCCCAATCCTTTGACCATTATGCAGACGACTGCCACGCGGGGCTGGCTGTTCATCCGACGCGCCGGAACGGTGATTCTCGCCATCTCGATTATACTTTGGGCGCTTGTCACTTTTCCGCGAACGGAGACTTCGACAACTTCACAGCGAAGCATCTCCGCCACCGCGCAAGCCTTACGCGAAACCGGCACCGAAGCTGCGGGTGAGTCGGTTCAGGAAGCTGGTATTGAGTCAGAGGAGTTTGACGAATCGGGCGCGCAGTTGCGCAACAGTTTCGCGGGTCGCATGGGGCGCTTTATCGAACCCGTGATCGCGCCGCTCGGCTTTGATTGGAAGATGGGAATCGGGTTGATCACGTCTTTTGCCGCACGTGAAACTTTGGTCTCGACCCTCGGCATCGTCTATAACGTCGGGACTGATTCAAACGAGGAATCTTCCTCCCTGATCGATGCCATGAGAAATTCCCGGCGACCCGATGGCTCTCCGGCTTGGACGCCGCTGATCGCGGTGTCGATGATGATCTTTTTTGTGCTGGCGTGTCAGTGCATGTCGACGGTCGCGATTGTGCGGCGCGAAACCAATTCCTGGCGCTGGCCGCTCTTCATGGTGGCATACATGCTAGCGCTCGCCTACGTCGCTTCATTCATCACGTTTCAAGGTGGAAGACTGTTAGGGTTCAGCTAAGTGACATGATCGACTGGCAGACAATCGCGGTTACGCTTATCGTCTTCGGCGCGGCGGCTTACGTTGCGCTTCGCTCTTACAATCGTCTGCGCTCATTCCTCTCAACCAAAAGCGGTTCTTCATGCGCGAGCAGTTGCGGCGGTTGCAGCGAACAACGCACCCAATCGCCGCAGGCTTCAAGAGTTCTTCTACAAATAGACCGCAGCAGTGCTGTTCCGCGTCGCAGTGCACGTTGAGACAATTCGTATCCGGGTGACAAAACGTCTCTTGATGAGAACGTTACATTGAGAAGTTAAAGTTGATATAACCCGCGACGCGCACCGGCCGCCCTTCTACTAACATTGGGCGAAACTTCCAGCGGCGGGCAGCGTCAGTGGCCGCTCCGCGCAATAGTTCTGAACCACTTGTGCTCCTCACAGACTCAACCGCACCCTGTTCATTAACTACTAGATAAACAGTGACCGTGCCGGCGGCGCGCGCGTTCTTTGCAATTGAAGGATAGACGGGCGGGACGCGCTCGGTTGCACGGCCTACCAGCGCGCCAACTTCGAGAGGTTGCTTGGTTGTGTCCGCCGTGTTGCTCGCTGTCGGAGGATTCTGCACTGAACTGTTTTGCTGGCCGGATGCTGTGGGAGAGGAAGTTTTTAATGGTGAGCTTGGCGTCCGTGCTGAGCTGGTGGTTGAGGATTTTGAAGCAGGTGTCTTAGAG